>NZ_JBAQZB010000131.1:0-73065 GCF_049790535.1 Legionella sp. | reverse complement strand
CACCACTAGAATAATGAACATCTAAACCGCCATAATATTCATTAGCACTATCAATAGAATCTCCATCCCGACTGGGTAGATCCAAATAACGCAAAGCTTCATAACCACTATTTTCTTTCATCAGCTCGCTACCAATACTCCAATTATTTTTACCTAGAGAGTAATACTCAGATGCGAGAGCGGCCATATCAGAAAACGACTCGTTCATGCCCCCCGATTGACCATAATACTCAAGGTTAGAATGTTGCTCTGTAAAACCATGACTGATTTCATGAGCTGCCACCCCAAGAGAAACTAAAGGAAACATCATAGTCTCACCGTCTCCAAAAGTCATTTGGCGGCCATCCCAATAAGCATTTTCATAACTTTCACCATAATGAACACGCATCACTAATTGCATTGGTGAACCATCAGAATTAGATAATGCCTCAACACCGTACCAATCGTGATACAGATGTTTAATCACATAACCAGCATACAATGCATCATTTGTTGGGGAAAACGCACCATTTTCTCTATCGTAACCATCTCCTTTATATCCAGTTAGATAATGAGCAGAAACCTTGTTTGGACAATTAAATTTCATTGCTTTCGTTCTTGGGCTGTATTTATGCTCCATGTCAATTACTTTAACATGAGTATTTTCCATGAAACAGAGCGCATCTTCATTATCACGGGTTAACTCAAGTAAAGGTAACCTTTTACCATCATAACGGTATTTACCAGTTTTGCGGTTTCCACCAAAACCTGAGCCCTTCACTAAAAATTTTTTAGTTTTTACGTTATCCCATTGCACAAAAGGTTTATAAGTTTGCGAATCAACAATAGCCGTGGGACGTGCTGGAATCTTATCTTTATAAGTAACAAAAACACTGACTTTATAAGCCCAATGCGCTTGGTGTCTGTCATCAATATACACCATTGGCAGTACCTGTTCTTCACTTAAGTCGTTATCTGCATACTGAAACTTAAAATGTTCCAATGCAGCAAAAGCATTACTTACAAAAGAAGCACTTGGTTTACCTAATTCAGACTGTAATCCTTGATAAACAACACCATTCATCGACACGTTCGATTGGTTTGCAGCTAACGATCGCGCATTGGTGGTACTATGCAAAATGGCATAACCACCAAAAACAGGGAACCCTGCATACTGCTGTTGCATGCGAATATGAGTTATTTTATTATGATCGGTATGTTCTCTTACAAAACTTAAACTGTCAGTGGCAATAGAAACACCTTGTGTAGCCAAAACGAATTTTTGTTTTAATTGAGCCATGGATGCTTTCTGTAAAAACAAAGGCTCTGCAGCTCGCACAGGAGACGCAATTCCTAAGGCTAAAGCAACCACTAATGGAGAAAAATAGTAATTATGATGCATTGAAAAACTCCTTAATTGCAACTTTAACTAGTAACTCTCCAGTTGAACACTTCCTCATCCTGAAAATCCGGTCATGGAATAACCTGTATAGTATCAACAGAGAGTCACACCCAAATTTTTGTGAAGATCACAATTGCTCAACAAACTCCTCCAACCTAGCATAATTTTAGTGTTTTTGAAATTATTTATTTGGGCTTCATGTGAATATCAAGATAAAAATATAATTAGCACTCATCGTGAACAAAAAATTAATTTTTTGCTCATGAAATTTACCTTGAAAGGGGGATTTTGACAAGAGAATAAAGCGATAAATATACTTTAATATCGCCATTAATGCCCTTAGATTGTAGCCTTATCCAATCGATTTATGTTAATATTAAAGATGATATTGTATTGAATAAAACACCTTGCAAAAAACTAACATGCAGAGATAATGTTGATATCCTCGCAGATATATAGACAATTTTATAAAGATAAGGCAAAATTCGCCAAAATTATTTTATAATTACCAATTACGGAATGATGAAAAAAATACTGGTTTTGCACGGTCCAAATCTGAATCTTCTCGGAACTCGAGAACCCCAAATTTATGGAACTGCCTCATTGGAACAGATCAATACGCTTTTAATTCAAGAAGCAGCCCATGCAAAATTAGCGCTCTCTTGTTATCAAAGCAATGCTGAAGGTGAGTTAATCGATGCCATTCACAAGGCGGGGGCTAACAAAACAAAGTACATCATCTTTAATCCAGCTGGCTTTACACATACAAGCGTGGCTTTACGCGATGCACTTTGTGCGGTTGCCATTCCCTTTATTGAAGTACATATTAGTAACATTTATTCTCGTGAACCTTTTCGTCATTATTCATATTTCACTGATATTGCCAAAGGCACTATTAGTGGTTTAGGCACGCAAGGGTACTCATTAGCTTTAACCTCAATTATCGAAGAATTAGAGAGAACTAAATAATGGATATTCGTAAAATAAGAAAATTAATCGAATTGCTGGAAGAAACTGGCATTTCTGAAATTGAAATTAAAGAAGGTGAAGAATCCCTAAGATTGAGTCGCTATGGCAACACGCCAGTAGAAGCACCTCAAATCCACTACGTTTCTCAACCAGCCCCATGTGCAGAAGCAGCTCCTGTTCCAAGCAATCCAATTATGCCTACTGCACACCCTGAAATCAAACCTTCCTTTGCATCAGGACACAAAATTCGCTCACCTGTGGTAGGCACTATGTATACCTCTCCAGCACCAGAAAGCCCCCCATTTGTTACCCTTGGCAAATTAGTTAAAGTCGGTGATGTTTTATGTATTGTTGAAGCCATGAAAATGTTCAATGAAATTGAAGCAGATCGTGATGGTAAGATTGTCGAGATCCTAGTAAGCAATGGAGAGTCTGTAGAATACGATCAGGTTTTATTTATCATAGAATAGAGGTGCATTAATGCTCAGTAAAATTGTTATTGCCAATAGAGGTGAAATTGCACTTCGTATCTTGCGTGCCTGTAAGGAACTTGGCATTCAGACAGTTGCCGTACATTCAGATATAGACAAAGATCTTCTACACGTTCGCCTTGCTGATGAAACCGTTTGCATCGGCCCTGCTTCCGCGCAAAAAAGCTATCTCAACATCCCAGCCATTATTTCTGCTGCTGAAATTACTGACGCAGTAGCAATTCATCCAGGTTATGGATTTTTGTCTGAGAATGCAGATTTTGCGGATATTGTCGAACAAAGCGGATTCAAATTTATTGGTCCACGAGGTGATACCATTCGCATGATGGGTAATAAAGTATCTGCCATTCATGCGATGAAAGCAGCTGGAGTTCCTTGTGTTCCTGGCTCTGATGGCCCATTAACTGATGATGAAACGCTTAATCTGGAAATCGGCCGTAAAATTGGCTATCCAATAATTATTAAAGCTGCTGGCGGTGGCGGTGGCCGGGGGATGCGGGTAGTTCATAGCGAATCCAATTTGCTAAGTGCTATAGCATTGACTCGCAGCGAAGCTAAAGCGGCATTTAATAATGAAACCGTTTACCTGGAAAAATTTCTGGAAAATCCAAGACATATTGAATTTCAAGTACTTGGCGATGGAAAAGGTAAGGCCATTCATTTAGGTGAACGTGATTGCTCCATGCAAAGACGCCATCAAAAAGTAGTAGAGGAAGCGCCAGCTCCTGGAATTAGCACTGAGCTGAGAAAAAAAATCGGCGCTACTGTAGTCCAAGCCTGTCAACATTTACACTATCGCGGTGCAGGAACTTTTGAATTTTTATATCAAGATGGATGTTTTTATTTCATTGAAATGAATACACGTATTCAAGTAGAACATCCTGTAACGGAAATGATTACTGGTATTGATTTGATTAAAGAACAAATCAAAATTGCCAGTGACCTTCCGATGACACTTAACCAGAAAGACATTAAATTTCGTGGCCATGCTATTGAGTGCCGAATTAATGCTGAAGATGCAAAAACCTTTATGCCGTCCCCAGGAACAATCAAGTTATTGCACCAGCCTGGTGGGCCAGGTATTCGCTTCGATTCCCATATTTACAGCAGTTATACCGTACCACCCAATTATGATTCGATGATTGGCAAGTTAATAAGCTATGGGGAAACCCGCGATGAAGCGCTCGCCAGAATGCGTAACGCACTTGATGAAATCATTATTGATGGTATTAAGACTAATATTGAATTACACCAACGCATTCTTTACGATCAGTCCTTTATCATGGGCGGTGCTAATATTCATTATCTGGAAAAAATGCTAAAGGATTAATACAGTGTGGTTCCAATTAAAAATAGAATGTTGTCCTGTTGCAAAAATAGAATATCTCAGTGATGAATTGGCAGAATTTGGGGCGCTTTCCATTATGCTCACGGATAAGAATGATAATCCTGTTCTTGAGCCTGAACCTGGAACCACCCCTTTATGGCTGGAATGATTATTCATGCCTTATTTTCAGAAGCCATTCAGGCTCAATTAACTCGAAATCATCTAGCAGAAACTTATAGTGAATTAACCTTAAGCCTGGAAATTTTAGAAGATAAGACTGGGAAAGAGTCTGGATGGATGACTTTAAACCACAGCGTTTTAGCTCCCGTTTATGGATATGTCCTACCTGGTCAACCCCTCCTGAACCTGAGGCAGTTAATTTAATGCTTGATCCTGGCCTAGCTTTTGGTACAGGAACACATCCCACAACCGCTTTATGTTTAACCTGGCTGGAACAATCAGAACTTAAAAAAAATCAGTCATTGATTATGGTTGTGGCTCCGGCATCCTTTCTTTAGCTGCATTAAAATTAGGCGCAAAACAAGTTTATGCGGTAGATATTGATCCGCAAGCGCTGCAAGCCACTTACAATAACGCACTGACGAATAATATGGATACTCAGAAGCTACACATAAGCTCCCCTGAGGAACTGCATACCCCTGTAAATTTAGTAATTGCAAATATCTTATTAGCTCCATTAACTAGCCTAAAACCCCGCTTTCATCAATTAATACATTATGAGGGTCAGCTGGTTATTTCAGGAATATTAACAGAACAGGCACCTCTTCTCATTGAAACTTATGAGCCACAGTTTTCATTGATAGGCGAAGAAAATCTAAATGGATGGTCGCTGTTGATTTTCGCTCGTAAATAAGAAGCAACATTAAGAATGTTACCCTTTCATCTTGATAAACTTAAGCAAAGACTCCAAAATAGATAAAATTCCAGGTTATTTGTCTTCAGGAGTTAGGATGATCCACGACAAAGAGTTTAGTGACTTACTGCAAGCCGTCGCTGAAAAAAGTCTACAAATCCTTAATGAAATACAAAACAAACCACTACAGCTTTCTGTCTTAGTAAATCAATACATTGATTTAACAGAATACTTCCAAAATATAGTTTCGGTGCTTTTGAACAACCCGGAGAAACTCTGGCAAATGCAATGGGCTTATTGCGAAGATGCGATAAAACTGGCACAAACTCAATTTAGCCATTGGCTCGAAGGCACAACTATGCCTATAACCGACTCTCGTTTTAATAATGAAGATTGGTCAAATAATCCTTTTTTCAATATGTTAAGTCAACACTACCTCTTAGCTAGTAAATACATGAAGGCTTTATTTGAAAAGATGGAGTATTCAGATAAAAATTTAGCAAAACGTCTGCAATTTTTTATCAAACAGTATTTAGACGCGTTATCACCAACAAATTTTCTTCATACTAATCCACAATTGATGGATGAAACGCTGAAAAGTCATGGTAAAAATTTACTGCATGGATTACATAATTTACTTTCCGACTTAGAGATAAATTCCTCACGTTTAATGATTAAAATGACCGCTGCAGATGCCTTTAAAATTGGTGAAAATTTGGCAATTACTCCTGGAAAAGTGATATTTAGAAATGAAATGATGGAGTTAATTCAATATATTCCACAAACAGATAAAGTTAAATCAATCCCCCTATTAATTATTCCACCCTGGATTAACAAATATTACATTTTGGATTTAAGTCCTCATAACTCATTAATTCGCTGGCTAGTAGAGCAAGGCATTATGGTATTCATTATTTCCTGGGTGAATCCAGACGCCCGCTTTGCTCAAAAAGATTTATACGATTATTTAAAAGAAGGACCCCAAGAAGCTATCCGAGTGATCCAAAATCAGCTTCACGTAAATCAGGTTAATACTTTGGGATTTTGTATTGGTGGAACCTTATTATCCCTCTTGCTTGCCTATAACAAAGCCCACAAAGACAATTCCATTCATAGCGCTACCTTTTTAGCATCACTAATCGATTTTAGTGATCCAGGCGATATCTCTGTATTTATTGACGAACAACAAATCCAAAAGTTAGAAGAACAAATGAAGTCTAAAGGCTATCTTGCTGGAAAATTTATGACTTCAAGTTTTAACTCGTTGAGAGCAAATGATTTAGTTTGGTCCTTTTTTATCAAAAACTACCTGCAGGGTAAAAACCCTGTTCCTTTTGATATCCTGTATTGGAACTCAGATTCAACGAACATGCCTGCGAAAATGCATTCTCAATATTTAAGATGGATGTATCTGCACAATAATCTAGCTAAACCTAATAAAATTCATATCAATAATACCTCAATAGATGTCAGTAAAATTGATGTACCCACCTTTTTTCTCTCAACCGAAAAAGATCATATAGCTCCCTGGAAAACAACGTATCTAGGCTTTCAATTGATGAGTGGCCCTAAACGATTTGTTCTGGGTGGTTCTGGACACATCGCTGGCATTATAAACTCGCCTTCTGTGATAAAATATGGCTATAAGGTTAATAACAGTTCTACTTCCACTCCAGAACAATGGCTTGAAGGTTCTCGAGAACATACAGGTTCCTGGTGGCCAGAATGGCTAAAATGGCTTACAAAGCATTCAGGGACACCTACCACAGCTCCGGATGTTAATAAATTGAACTATGCTCCATTAATAGATGCACCTGGCACCTATGTTTTGAAAAATAGTGTCCATACTATCTAAATCAGTGTCTAACATTTAACCTGATTCTTATAATATGACATAATTACGACATAATGTTCAAAATACTTTCACAATTGAGGTGGAGCATATTTATATAATTCTTTAGATGAATTGCCCAAAGCACTAACATTGGTGAAACGGATAAAAAAAGAGGAATGAACTTTTTTCATTCCCATCTGTTGAATTTAGAACAAATGGTAAAGAATGTGGTGAAAAAATAAGCCCATAAAGACCTTGTAGCAGGTCTTTATGGAATTAGTTACTTGTATAATGGCGATGCTAAACAAGTTATTTTGCTAAAGTTTCAAATAAAAACCAGATTCGTTGTTCGGTTTCATCGATGTAATTTTCCAAAATACTTGTTGTCGCCACATCGTTCCTTTTGCCACAAACCTCATGAACACCACGCATGCGAATTAAAAAATTTTTATTGTCTTGTAATAGATTATTTAACATTTCTTCCGCAGAAAAAATTTTATCTACTTCTTCAATACTTTGTAACGCTTTAATCTGACTAATTGATTGTATGGTTCTTTCACCTAATTTACGAACACGTTCAGCTAGGACATCAATCATTGCAAAAATTTGATCACTTTGATCATCCAGCAGAAGATGGTAATCACGGTAATGGGGACCTGACATATGCCAATGGAAGTTTTTTGTTTTTACAAATAATGCGAACGTATCCGCTAACAATGGGTTAATAGCCTGCGCGATGTCGCGACAATCTTTTTTCTCCAAATCATTGAGCGTAGCAAGTCTTAGCGGTTCTATTTTTTTCATTTGAACTCCTATTAAATAATTAAAACTGCAACTACCTACTGAGCATTGATCTATGTATAAAATATAGACTAATAAAATAATATTGCTGAAAAAAACAACTAATTTAATAAGAAACTTCCTCTTCATAAAAGATGATTCAACGAAATTTTTAGGTATACTTGGATCACATTAATTTTCATTGGAATAGTTATGCTTCAGCTAATGAAAGGAATACGGTACTTTGGAAAAAATATCTACCCGCAAAAGAAAAAACTCTATGATTCTCTTACTCAGGGACAATATCCTATTGCTCTTTTTATCACCTGCTCTGATTCACGGATTGCACCTGCACTTATCACCCATACTGAACCTGGAGATTTATTTATTGTCCGTAATGTCGGAAATATTGTGCCTTTTTATTCCTCTATACCATCAGGGGAAGCTGCAGCCATTGAGTATGCACTGGAAGAACTGAAGATAAAAGATATAATTATCTGTGGCCACTCTCATTGTGGTGCTATGAAAGGACTGATGACTCAAAATCTTGAGCTAAAATTACCGGCTGTGGCTGCATGGCTAACTTATGCTCAACCGACACTCAAAAAATTTAAAGAAAAATATGATGAACACAGCCCTGCTTCTTTAGACTGTGTAACTAAAGAGAATATCCTGGTACAAATTGAAAATTTAAAAACTCATCCCGCGGTCCTCAAAAGACTCGAACAGCATGAACTCAATTTGCATGCATGGTTTTATGATTTTGAATCAGGAGAGATCCTGATTTATAACCATGAACAACAAGAATTTATTTCTTTTGACAAGGTAGTCACGCAGATATTTAATAGTCCTGAAGTGCTGGCCATTACGAATTCAATTGTTGAAGAAGAAGCAAAGTTGTACTTAGAAATGAGCATTCCCCCACAAACGGAGGACTCTTATAACCACTTAATGCATCTATTAAATACTATTAAACTTAAAGGGATTCCTATTATTTGGGATACAATTAAAACCTCGGTAATTGCGAGGCTTCGTGCTGAATTTTTTGAGTTGTGTCCTCAGGAAAACGACCCACGATTGACGTCTTTAATTGAACAATGCGTGAAAGTAAAATTAACTAATTTAGAACAGTTACAAAAAAGGATTATGGATTCTTCAGCAGGGTATCGACAATTCGCAAGGCAAACAGGGCTTAATATTTTTAAGAGTGAGATGAATTTGACAGATTATCGCCCAACGCAAGAATCCCTATTTCATAAGTTTAACACCCTATAGAACAGTTAAAAGCTTAAATCTTGGTGCCTCTATTCTGAGTCAACCACTTTTCCCAAGTTTAAAAAATTTATTAATTGTTTTCTGGAATAAGTCACAAACGTTAACATCATTAGCTCAACTAATTGTGTAGTGATTCTAGTAATCCATTTCTCACTACTTACTTTCCATCCTAACCAAAGAAAAGGAATAAGTAGTATGACAATCAACCATGAAGAATGATTCATTTTCTTTTGGATAAAATATTTTTTATGTGCCATCACCTGAATTTGTTGTTGATGCAATATCCTGTCCATCATCGCTATTTTTGCTAGTAATTGTTTTCTTGAACTCATTCTTATTACCTTTATTTTGCAAAAAATAAGATCGTGTTTTCTCAAAACTCATATTTTTTATATTAAAAGCAAGGTACTTAATTAACCCCCAAAGCGCAATTAAATTAAATAAGAGAACTAAAATAAGGGATAGTGGAAAATTATTAGATATTAATAAAATTCCATACCCTATAAATAAAGAAGTTAATAACCAAAAGGTCATTAATACAATAAGTAGCATACATAAATTCAGCAGTAAGGGAAAAACACTAAGACCCGCTAATTGTGCCTCCGGCTGAATAAGGGTTAAAACCGCTTTTATAACCGATATTTTTGCTGAAACAAGCTCTTCGACTTGCTTCAAAACTTCCATTATTTTCTCAAAATTTTAGATAATAAAAAGCCAACTCCTCCAGCAATTAATACCGAAGCTAATGGATTTTCCTGGACTTTTCTTAATAACTGATCAGAACATTCCTTGATGCTGTCCTCAACTTGATTGACTTTATTCATACCCTCATCGCACATTTCATTAGCCCATTTTTTTCCTTCGTTTAATAAATCACTGGTTGTTTCACGTACCTGAGATTTTGGACTATGAGTAGACTTATTCATTTTGAACACTCCTGTATATTGATACTTTGTTGTTTATCCCAGCCCTGAGGATTAACCTCAACCATAACGTTAAATATAGTTAGTACGCTGAATAAAGCAAATGATGAATTCCTTTTCAGATGTAAAAACTTAAGTAATTTCCATTTAAAAGTAGCGCTTGTTGAACGAGCGATGTATAGTGTTCGTTCAAAACCTGCATTCTAAGTCGGGGTAAATAATGAGTTAAATTTTGAGGTTAATTTCTGTGAATGATCACGTTTTAAAACAATACCAATCTATTGCTGAACAATCCGAATTAGGCAAAAAAACTAATTACAGTACTCACTATAATCCAAACCTTCTTTACCCAATTTCCAGAGCAGAAAAACGCCGTGAAATTGGCATTGACCCCAATCACTTACCCTTTTCAGGTTTTGACTGCTGGAATCATTATGAGGTTTCCTGGCTTAATGAAAAAGGTAAACCACAGGTAGCCATTGCTGAACTGATTTATGATTGTGTTTCACCTAAAATTATTGAATCTAAGTCCTTAAAGCTCTATTTTAATTCGTTTAATAATACCAAAATAAAAAATAGTGTTGATCTTGCACGAATAATTAAAAAAGATCTCGCTGCCCGAATTGAAGCAAATGTCTGGGTTAAAATTCATTCTTTAGATCAGGCTAAAAATTTTGCGATTCAAGACTCATTTCTGGGTAAATGTATTGATGACCTTGACGTAGAATGTTCTATTTATTTAGTAGAACCTTCTTTTCTTACTGTTCATGATGAGTGGATAGAAGAAACTCTTTATTCCGATTTATTAAAATCGAATTGTCTGATTACTAATCAACCGGATTGGGGAAGCGTACATATTGCTTATACAGGTAAAAAAATTAATCACAAAGGTTTATTACAATACCTGGTCTCCTTTAGAAATCATAATGAATTTCATGAGCAATGCATAGAGCGAATTTTTGTGGATATTATGCATCATTGCCAGCCTGAATCATTAACTGTTTATGGACGCTATACTCGCCGTGGAGGTTTGGATATTAATCCTTACCGTTCAACAAAAAAGCAGGTTTCATTTGCCCAAAATAATAGAAGACTTGTTCGCCAATAATTAACCGATCACGATTTAACAACCGTACTTTTCTTTTCTAGTTAAGAGGGATGATAAGTTATCTAGACGAGATTCTTTACTACTTTTTTATTATCTACAGAGAAAAAAGCTCAAATCTACTTACCAGAATTCTCGATTCAGGTTAACATAGCTAATTAAACACATCAGAAGTTCATAAATTAAACAAAATCATGCCCAACTCAATAAATCATAAAAAACGGATCTCGTGTGTCGTTCCAATTTATAATGAAGAAACTGTAGTTGCAGAATTTATTGCTGCACTGGACAATACACTCAAACAACTACCTTACACTTATGAAATAGTACTTGTTGACGATGGTAGTCACGATAATACTCGCGCCATTATTCAGCAATTAAGGAGTCAATTTCGTCTTCACTATCTTCGCTTTAGTCGTAATTTTGGCAAAGAAAAGGCTCTTAGCGCAGGACTTGATCATGCTCAAGGTGATGCGGTTATTTTAATGGATAGTGATTTTCAACATCCGCTTGAGCTTTTAAATGAATTTATTACAAAATGGGAAGAAGGGTACGATATGGTTTATGCAGTACGTCAGAATCGTGCGGATGAATCCTGGCTTAAACGCATTTGCGCCAAAATTTTTTATCAACTTACTTCAAAAATTAACCGGGTAAACATACCTGCCAATGCTGGCGACTTTAGACTGTTGGATCGAAAAATAGTAAACGCATTACAAAAACTACCTGAACGTAATCGCTTTATGAAAGGTTTGTACAGTTGGGTAGGTTTCAAACAAATAGCAGTCACTTTTGAGGTACAGCCTCGTAAAGCAGGTACTTCACAGTGGAATTTTTATTCCTTATTGGATTTAGCAATCACCGGCATTACTTCATTTACCGCGTTTCCTTTGCGACTTATTGCTTTGGGTGGTATCGGCGTCGCAACATTGGCTATAATATATGGATTATGGATTATTTGTAGCACATTAATTTTTGGCATTAAAACACCTGGTTGGGCAACCATTGTAACGACTATTACCTTTTTTGGTGGCTTGCAACTATTTGCCTTAGGAGTAGTTGGAGAATATATAGGTCGCGTCTTCGATGAAGTCAAGCATAGACCCCATTATATAATTGATGAGGAATTCAGTTTTGACGACAACATCGCTTAAGTTAAAACATCGGCTTATCTATTATGCAGGTATCGGATGTTGTGCTGCATTAGTGCATTTAACGATTGTATTCTTACTGGTAAACTACGCGCATTTTCCCGCATTAGTTGCCAATATATTTGCTTTTTTCACCGCATTTAATGTCAGTTTTTTCGGTCATAAATACCTGACCTTTTCCCAATTACATGACAAAAAGATATTAAGTCTACCCCATTTTTTTTTGGTGGCCATTTCCGCAGGCGCGATCAATGAAGCTCTGTATTTTCTTGTTTTACGCCTCACGCATTTAAACTACATGCTCGCTTTAATACTGGTTTTAAGTATTGTTTCCATTTATAGCTTTTTTCTTTCAAGATATTGGGCCTGTCGCTAAAATAATGCTTACTATATTATCTCTACAGATTCACGAATGATAAGACGCGTTCCAACCATGGCTTTCACCACAGGTAACACAGCCTTAATCTTTTCAATGGTATCAATAAATTGCACCACTAAAGGTAATTTACTATTGTCATCACCTAAAGATATTTCACCAGACTTGGTATACGTAAACCCTGCTACAGCACGCAACACCGTTCCCCCTGAAATCTCATGTTCATGAAGCATTGAAAGTAATTCTAGATACAAAGGACGTTGTTGCCATTTATCAGCTTCATTAATGTAAACACTAATTTGTACATGCTTCATATTAAATTACCCTAGCGAGCTGCAAAGGAGAAAAAATATTATTACAGATAAAATTCATCGCAACAAGAGCATAAATCGCTGGGCTAAAGATCCTCAAGCGTTGGATAATCTATATAGCCTTTTTCCGTACCTCCATATAAGGTACTCCGATCCATTTCATTGAGTAGTGCATTCTTTTTAAATCGTGCAACCAAGTCAGGATTCGCAATATAAGGCCTACCAAAAGCTACTAAATCAGCATATCCTGAAGCGACCGCTTCCCTAGCCAATTCATAAGTATAATTATTATTAACTATCCAGGCTCCGTTAAATTCTTTGCGTAACGCACGGAAATCAAAGCCATCAAATTCACGGGGACCTTGCGAAGCACCTTCAATAACATGAATATAAGCCAACGCAAATTGATTCAATTCACGCACCAGTCGAAAATAAACATTCTTAGGTGCGCTTTCTGAAATTCCATTGATATGACCTATAGGAGATAAACGAATTCCTACACGAGCGCCCCCAATTTCAGCGGTAATTACCTCCACCACCTCTAATGCAAAACGTAAACGATTGCTAATTGAACCACCATACGCATCCGTACGCTGATTGGCACCATCAGATAAAAATTGCTGAATGAGATAACCATTAGCCGCATGGATTTCAACGCCATCAAATCCCGCCTCGATTGCATTCTTAGCTGCCTTACGATAATCCTTAATAATCAGCGGAATTTCCTCCAATCTTAATGCCCGAGGTTGGCCAATATCACTAAAAGTACCATTTTCAATAAATGTTTTTTGTCCCACAGGAGTGAGCGCTGAGGGAGCAACCGGTGCAACATTACTTGGTTGTAAATCAGGATGAGAAATACGTCCAACATGCCACAACTGAGCAAATATAGTTCCTCCTCTTGCATGCACGGCTGCGGTAACTAATTTCCAACCAGCAATCTGTTCTTGTGAATAAATTCCAGGCGTCCAGGCATATCCTTTTGCTGTGGGAGAAATTTGGGTGGCTTCAGAAATAATTAATCCAGCAGAAGCACGTTGAGCATAATATTGCGCGTTTAAAGCTTGGGGAGCATCATTACCATGAATGGCTCGATTGCGTGTCAGAGGTGCCATGACAATGCGATTTCTTAATTGCTGTCCGCTTAAGTCAAAAGATGTAAACAAAATGGACGCGTCCCTGTTCATATTAAATATCCCTATTAAAAAAGTTTAAGAATGTAACTACCATACTATTTATGCATTTGCTAAGCGAATACCATACTCAGCACAATCACCGACAAACTCATTGCTTAAAAAATAATTCAGTTCCATTAAACGGGTAACCGCATGGACATCAGCGTTATTACTGCTTTCTCCAGGATGACACATTACTAATGAACGATCTTTTAGTAAACTCAACCAACTACGAAATAAACTGCGATAATTTGTTGTCGGAGAGAAATCGTAAATCCCAGAAAAATACTCATTATGCGGAATGCACGCTTTCTGTAATTTAGCACGCAAAGCCTTGCCTCCAGTCCATGCCAATATTTTAGCTTTAAATTGGTATTTAGCTGCGCCAATGACCGGATAGGTTGCACGCATAGCTGTTCCATGATGTCTTAATTGTTGCTCATAAAGATCAAGAATAACCTGTCTTATGCGAGGAAATTGATGAACATGCTGATGACCATCAATGAAATCAGGCGCACATCCTATTACCTGCCTAAATTGTTCAAGTTGTTGGTTAAACTCTTGCGCGATAAAAGCCAATTTAACGGCACATAAATGTGTTTTAATTAATAATTCATTTAAAGAAAAACACGGTTTTCCTGGAATAGATAATAAATTCCCTTCAGTTAAATTAAAATGTAAACCGATCCGTATTTGATGTTTCATTGCTAACAATTCAGGGGCATACACCATGAAATCTGGCTGATTCACCATACAGCTTACAGCAGACAAACGATTCATGCGAACTAGTTTTAAAATTCCCTGGGAAATACCCGCGTTTAAGCCAAAATCATCC
This sequence comes from Legionella sp., assembly GCF_049790535.1. Taxonomy (GTDB): domain Bacteria; phylum Pseudomonadota; class Gammaproteobacteria; order Legionellales; family Legionellaceae; genus Legionella. The sequence continues at coordinate 58,258 of NZ_JBAQZB010000131.1, read as the reverse complement.
GCGCATAACACTATTGTTTTTAATTCAATCTCCATGAATTACCTATTTTTTGGATAAGGCGTTATCATATCTCATGTTTTATTTTTATTGCAAAGAAGCGAGACCCTAAGAAGTTAATACATAACCCCCCAATCACTAATAATCCAGCAGCCAACTTCCACATTTGGAACGACTCACCCAGGAATACAATAGAACTGAACATGGCGATTACTGGTACTAACAAAGTGAACTGAGCAATCATGCCGACAGGGTAACGTGCTAATAACCAATTCCATATCCCGTAACCTATCCAGGTTGAGATAAACACAATATAAAACAATGCAGTAAGCCCTTTCCAGGTCAACTGTGCAAAAGTAGTAACAAAATTAGCAGGTCCTTCAATCATTAATGAAATAAAGAACATAGGAATGCAGGCAATAAAACTTGCCCAGGCAATAAGAGCCATCATAGTGCAGCTATCTCCTCTAATTTTTTTGGTAATCAAATTCCCTATTCCCCAAGTAGCAGCCGCCGCAAGGATAAAGACAAAACCGGCTAAAGAAATATCATTATCAAAGTGCATTGCCACTAAGGCAATTCCCAAAAAGGAAATTAAAGCGCCCACAATTTGCCCCTTGTTGGGTTGCTCACCTAAAAAAATTACCGCAAAAAACATACTAAAAAAGACCTGAACTTGAATCAAGAGAGAAGCAAGACCTGCAGGCATACCTAAGCTCATCCCAATAAAAAGAAAAGCAAATTGCAAAGCAAACATGACTAAACCGTATAAAGCGACAACTTTAAATGAATTCTTCGGTAATGTGACGAAAAATATGGCTGGAATACTGGCTAAAAGAAAACGTAAGGCGCAAAGAAGCAAAGGAGAGATTTCGGTGAGGCCAAGACTCACAAAAAGAAAATTAATTCCCCAAACTAGAACAACTAAAAGTACTAATAAAAGATGAGAAATGGGCATTGTAAATCAGTTATACTTATAAAAACCCCTATTTTAGCACAAAAATTTCAATAATTCTACATAGTGAATATTATTTTTATACATAAATAAGCGAAAATAACGTTTCGATTTTTATCTTATCGCGTTACACTAGTTATTATTTGATCGCACTTATCACAATGAAAGAAATTGTTCTGGCTACAAATAATCAAGGCAAAATTAAAGAATTAAACGCACTTCTAGCGCCTGTTCATTGCATCTCTCAAACTAGTTTAGGAGTCTCAGACACCGTAGAAGATGGTTTAAGCTTCATAGAAAACGCCCTTATTAAAGCTCGGCATGCTAGTTTATATACTAACAAACCTGCTTTGGCAGATGATTCAGGTTTAGTTGTTCCTTGCTTAAATGGTGAACCGGGCATTTATTCCGCCCGTTATGCTGGAATTAATGCGACTGACCAGGAAAATATTGATTTATTATTAAAAAAAATGGCTACTTTTCAAGAAAAACAGCGTGAAGCTTATTTTTATTGTGCTATAGCTTTTGTTCAATACGCTAAAGACCCTACTCCTTTCATTGCCACAGGTATGTTCAAAGGCACCATTAATTATGAAGCAGCCGGTACCAGTGGTTTTGGTTATGATCCCATATTTTATATTAATGAATATCAATGCACCGCAGCACAATTACCTGCTACTATTAAAAATACTATTAGTCATCGCGCAATGGCATTAAACCAACTGCGCAAACTTATCCCAAACCTCTAATGAACGCTGAACTAGAAACACTTTTTGCAGAAGCTTATAATTTACACAATAAAGGTCAATTGTCGCAGGCAATCCGCATTTATGAGCAAATAATAACTAAAAATCCCCTTCACCTAAACACGCTACACTTTTTAGGTCTTGCATACGCACAATTGAATGACATTAATAAAGCCATCCTCTATTTATCGCAAGCGCACACCTTAAGTCCTGATGATGCAATTTTATTGAACAATCTTGCTAATGCATACAAAAAATCTCAGCAATTGGATAAAGCCATTAATTGTTATTTACATGCAATTAAATTAAGACCTGATTACGCGCAAGCTCATAACAATTTAGCAACTATTTATGCCTTACAAAATAATTACGCTAAAGCCTTGCAGCATTATTCCAAGGCAATTCATGCTGAACCCGATTTTAGCGCCGCTCATTTTAATTTAGGTTTATTATTACTGCAAAATAATCAACTTAAGGCAGCTCAAACTCAATTTAATAATGTAGTCTCTTTAAATCCACATCACACAGAAGCCTATTTTTATTTAGGTATTTTGCATCTTGAAAACAATGCTCTTGACGAAGCGGAACGCGCATTTCTTCTTGTTTTAGAGCAAGATAATGAACAAATTCAAGCCATTACTAATTTAGGCGTTATTGCGTTAAAAAGAGAACACCATCAATTGGCAGTGGACTATTTTAGCAAAGCATTGGCTTTAGATAATGAGAATATTGATGCACGCAATAATCTGGCAGCCACCTTCATGCACCATGATCGTTTTGAAAATGCCCTCATGCATTATGATGTTTTATTAAAAAAAGAACCCGATAATATTGAATACTTATATAATTCAGGTGTAGCCCAAATGGCTTTGGGCCACTTAAATGAAGCCATTATTTTCTTTGATCATGTTCTGCGTTTACAAGCTAACCATGCAGCCTCACTAAATAATTTAGCAGCGATTTATCTTAAAATAGATCAACGCGAAACATCACGTGAATACCTCAGACAAGCCCTGGTAATTAATCCTAATGACAGTGTAAGCAGTCACATGCTCCATGCGCTTGATGGAGACAGTCAGGCGAAAACCAGCCCTGAATATGCTCATAATTTATTTAATAATTATGCTCTTTATTATGATCAGCACATGCAAGGCACATTACACTATACAATTCCTCAACACATCGCGCGCACAATCCACCAATTAGAGCTGCCTCAAAAAACTCAAACCCTGGATTTAGGATGCGGTACTGGTTTAACTGGAATAGTACTTCGCGAAATGAGTTCTCATTTAACTGGAGTTGATATTGCAGCGAAAATGTTGGCTCAGGCGAAAACAAAAGGTATTTATGATGAACTGATAGAAGCAGAAATTAGTGAATTTTTCCAAAAAAATTCCACGTCCTATGATTTAATCGTTGCCGCAGATGTGCTCCCCTATTTGGGTGAATTGAATTCATTTTTTCACAGCATTGAGCACCATTTAAACCAGCACGGTTATTTTATTTTTACGACAGAAATTAGTCCTAAAAGTCCCTGGTTCTTACAAACGAGTGCCCGCTTTAGTCATCACCCGACATATATTAAACAATTAGTAGAACAAACTCAGTTACAATTGATTAAACAAGAAAAAATTCCTGCTCGCATACAAAATCAACATCCACTTGAGGTCATGTTGTATGTATTAAAAAAATAAGATTTGAGAAGAAAGGCTCAGATACGTCACAGCTTCTCAAGCTGATCATGGAACTGGCTTTTTCTAGTAGATTATTAATTTCTTCCAGAACTTCCAAACCCTCCTTCGCCTCGCGAACTATCAGTAAACTCTTCCACAAGTTCAAAAACAACCTGCACTACTGGAATAAACACTAATTGAGCAATGCGATCACCTGGGTTTACGGTAAAATGTTCAATGCCTCTGTTCCAGCAAGAAATTTTTAATTCACCTTGATAATCAGAATCAATCAAACCCACCAAATTACCTAAAACAATTCCATGTTTATGTCCTAAACCTGAACGAGGCAAGATAACCGCTGCCAATTTAGGATCGGCAATATAAATAGCAAGTCCTGTGGGTAACAATACCGTTTCTTGAGGGGCTATTTGCAACGGTTCATTAATACAAACACGCAAATCCAGACCTGCAGAACCCTCAGTGGCATAAGTTGGTACTGGGATACTGTTTCCTATTCTTGAATCAAGAATTTTAAATTGAATTGCTTGTGTCATCATTTTTCCTATAAGATACGGCATTAATTAAATGGCATCATTGTGCAGAGTTGCGGCAAGGATTGCAATAATTTGTCCAGCCAATCGTGTTTTGTGCGTTAATGCTAATTCAATTTGCCTGCTGTGATTAATCACAGTGACTTGATTCACATCTTGCTCAAAACCTAGTTCCTTCCCAACTGTATTCGCAACAATCATATCCAATTTCTTACGTTTTAATTTTTCGGTAGCATAACGAACTACATCGGTGATTTCCGCAGCAAAGCCGATTACAAAAGAAGCTTTACCGGTGTCGACAACATTACTTAAAATATCAGGATTTTTGATCAAATGCAGTGTTAACTCTGGCTGCTCAGTTTTTTTCATTTTTTGCTTGGCCGGGTGGTGAATATGATAATCAGCAACCGCTGCAGCACTAATAAAAATGCATCCATCATCTAGTTCATGCATGGTGGCAGTCAACATTTCTTCGGCGGACTCAATCTTAATAAGTTTAATTCCTGCAGAAATGGATAAATTACAGGGACCACTAATTAAAGTCACCTCCGCACCTGCCCTTGCTGCTGCTTCAGCTAAGGCATAACCCATTTTTCCTGAACTGTAATTACTAATATAACGCACTGGATCAATCGATTCCCGCGTTGGTCCGGCTGTAATTAAAACTTTTTTACCCATTAATAACTGATGCACTTCGTGTAAACGCAATGCGCTGATAATTTGTTCTGCTTCACTAACGCGACCTAGACCTTCTTCACCACAGGCTTGTGCTCCCTCCTCTGGACCAACGAAAATTGCTCCTCGTTCTTGCAACAAAGTGCAGTTTGCCCGAGTTGCTGGATGGTGCCACATGCTGTGATTCATCGCAGGACAAACAAACACTGGAATTTCAGCAACAAGGTATAAAGTAGATAATAAATCATCCGCAATACCTTGCGCCATTTTCGCAATGAAATTGGCTGAAGCAGGAGTAATTACCAAATAATCAGCCCAACGCGCCAATTCAATATGCCCCATGGCCCGTTCTGCCTGAGCATCAAATAAATCAGTGCGTACCTCATTTCCTGACAAAGCCTGCATCAATAAAGGGCTAATAAATTGTTGAGCGGATTGAGTCATCACTACCTTTACTTCAGCACCCAAACAAGTTAACTCGCGAGTCAGATAAGCTGATTTATAAGCAGCAACACCTCCACAAACACCAAGAAGAATTTTTTTACCAATAAAATCGTGCATAATCTACCATTTTTTTAAAAAATTGCCCTGATCAAAACATAATCTTCACCATAAAGAAATATTTATAATAGAAAAAGTAGTTACATCAAATAAAATAATTGTGCGATGGCTCTTGCATAATCTATTGATTTTGGATAAAAATAGCCTCGTTAAACTTCGCAATAAAGGAATACATTATGACATTTGCCCCGAGCAGGAGACAGTTGGATCTGCGTGAAAAATTACTAACTAATGGAGTGAAAAATCTTTCTGACACTGAATTACTGGCAATTTTTATCAGCTCTGGTAGTGGTAAAAAATCCTGTGTGCAACTAGCTACTGATCTTCTCAAACATTTGGGTGATTTACGTGCTGTTCTCAATGCTGATCAACTCTGTTTTAAACAAGTCCATGGATTAGGAACTGTTCGCTACGTACAATTGCAAGCAGTTAAGGAAATTTGCCGACGCAGTGATTTTATCCAGCTACAAAAAGAAACTCAGATCACCAACAGTAAACAAACTTATGCTTATTTAAAGAAGCGTCTGCGTGATTATAAAAATGAAACCTTTGCTGCCTTATTTCTAGATAACCAGTATCGTATTATCGCTTATGAAGAACTTTTTTCTGGAACAATCAATACCGCAACAATTCATTCAAGACCAATCGTAGAGCGTGTTCTGCAGCTTAATGCCGCAGCTTTAATCCTTGCACATAACCATCCTTCAGGTGTCTCCAGAGCGAGTCATCAAGACATCGCTGTAACTGAACGCATACGTGATGCCTTAGAATTAGTTGATGCCCACTTGCTCGATCACATAGTAATTGGCGATAATGAAGTCTATTCCATTTTTGCAGAAAGTAAGTGGGTTTGTAATTAGCACTTTACCGTTCGATAATAAACTTAAAGCAGATTACGTTGAATCAATTAATGAAGTACTTGACTCAATTGTTGTTGAAAAAATGGCTGAGTTTGATTTAATTGTTGATGCGTTGGAACTGATTGTTAAAGAAGCTAATTTTTTAATAACATACTCATTCGTATAAAGAATCTTTTTACCTTTGAAGAGCTCCTCCGGTTTGAAGAAATAAAATACAGGATTAACTCCCCACAAGACTTTGTAGCATTAGAGTCTGATTTCGCTGAAATATAAGACGATTCTTTGCAGACGAATTAATAAGAAAATAAAGGAATTTCGCGAGTTAGATGAAAGTCAAAAACAGTGTTATATCTCTTCACAGCAAACACGACGAGTTGTTGCTGAAAGTTACCAAAAAATTTGGCAACAAACGGTAAGTTCGACTACTCCAACGATACAAAAGGAACTATCCAAGAACAGAAGCAACTCTATTTTTATAAATGCTCCTGTGTAACAGAGCCAACCTAATCTCTATTTTAATTTTGGAGATAATGTAGATTATGAAATCGGAGGTAGGGTTACTTCTTCCATATCGCTTCGTCCCCGATCTGAACTAAGAAGGGTTACACGGTACGGATTATAAGGTTTTCTGCATGAAGCTCACATTTAAGCTATGGAATACTGTTCATTACTACTTTAGCTATTGAAAGCTACCGACGGAAGATCAAATTAAGCACGGGTGAAATCAAAAGAGATAACGCTGGCTATTTCAGGCTGATCTAAAGCTAAAGCTAATAATCGGTCTATTCCTAAAGCTACGCCACTACATGCAGGCAAGCCATGGTCCAGAGCATCTAACAAATTAGGATCTGCCTCTACGAAAGGAAACCCTTTTTCACGTCTTAATTGTTGATCCTGAGCAAAGCGTTTTGCCTGTGCCTCCCCATCCGTTAACTCATGGAAGCCATTAGCCAATTCTACACCTTGATAATATACTTCAAAACGTTCAGCGACCCCCTCACTAATTTTTGCCAAAGCAGCTTGCGAGCTAGGGAAATTATAGACAGCAACTGGAGCCTTTTCTCTAGCAAGGAATGGTTCTACCACATGACTCATCAGTAAAAATAAATACTGATCTCGATCGCATTCCTCAAGTGAAAATACATAATCCAAATCATAACGTGCTGTAACCTTTCGTAAGTGGACTAACGAAGCCGTCAATGGATCAAGATCACACGCTTCAAGAAAGACATGCTGATACGTTTTCTTAATCATCGGTGGAGATTGCATTATTGTTTGTAACAATAAGTCCATTTCCTCCATAAGAGCATGATGATCGATACCTAATTGATACCATTCCAGTAAAGTAAACTCAGGATTATGCCAACGTCCCAATTCGTCATCACGAAACACCCGTGCCAATTGAAAAATAGACCCACTTCCCGCTGCAAGCAAGCGTTTCATATGATATTCAGGCGAGGTTTGTAAACAATAGACGTTGTTACGAAATGTGGCTTTAATAGTACTCAAATATACATCCGTTGTACCATAACGTGCCATCACTGGCGTTTCTACTTCCAGATAACCACGAGTGTTAAAAAAATCGCGGATTCTTGCTAGTAATTGCGCACGTTGCCGTAATAATTCAATCGATGCCGAAGGTTGCCACATTTTTAGTAAAAAATTCCTAACTCTAGTCGTGCCGCTTCCGTCATTCGCTCTTGGGTCCATGGCGGTTCCCATACTAATTCAACCGTGCAATCACGAACACCAGCAACTTGATTTACTGCCTGTTCTACAGTTCCAGGAAAAGTCTGCGCTACAGGACAGCCAGGAGTAGTTAAAGTCATTTGTACGTCGACATGTGCCTCATCATTAATCGTTATCGTGTAAATTAAACCCAGATCATAAATATTTACCGGAATTTCAGGATCATAAACCCCTTTGAGGGCAGTAATTACGGCCTCTTTCATTACCTCAGTATCTTGCTTTTTTTTCATGCCAAACATACAGGTATCCATTTATTATAAAATTCGTACTTTATCTAGGGTCTGTTTATTTTTTGCTCGTTTGCACCATAATGGACTGTTTTTAGAGCATCCAAACGCAGCATATCAGTAGGTGAGCATCGGAAATATCGCCAGACCCTATTCCGTTTTCACCACATTCGCATTTTTATTTAATGCTGCTTCCAAAGTATGCCAAGCCAAAGTAGCGCATTTTACGCGTGCAGGATAAGCTTTGACTCCCGCCAGAACCAATAATTTATCCATTAACATTAATTGTCCTTCTTCGTTTTGTGTCAACATGTGATGAAAACGATGGAATAATTCATGAGCTTCTTCAATTGTTTTCCCGTTAATTATATCTGTCATTAGAGAAGCCGAAGCCTGAGAGATGGCACAGCCACACCCTAAAAAACTCAACTCGCTAATTCTATCATCTTCTAATTTGACATAGACAGTTAATTTATCACCGCATAAAGGATTAAAACCATTAGCCTGAGTTGTAGCATCGTCCATAGGGTAGTGATGACGTGGATTACGATTATGATCAATAATGATTTCCTGATACAGTTCACGCAAATCAGCACTCATGCAAATACCTCTTTCACTTGATTTAATGCGTCAATACAGCGATCTATTTCTTCTTTCGTATTATAAAAAGAAAGTGAAATACGTGAAGTTGCAGCAATTCCGAAGAACTCCATCAACGGCATAGCACAATGATGACCGCTTCGTAAAGCAATACCTCTGCTGTCCATGATGGTACCAATATCATGTGCATGAATCGTTTCATGTATAAAAGAAATCACAGGTACTTTCTGTTTGGCAGTGCCAATGATTCTAAAATCACCAATAGATTGAACCCCAGCAGTTGCATAATTCAATAATTCATGCTCATAAAGTGCTACCGTTTTTAAATCCAAGCCTCTTAAATAATCCATTGCTGCGCCCAAACCAATAGCACCAGCAATATTAGGTGTACCTGCTTCAAATTTTTGTGGCAACGGCGCATACTCAGTGGAGGCAAAGGAAACATAATGAATCATCTCGCCTCCCCCTTGATAAGGCGGCATTTCCTCTAAAAGAGACTCTTTACCCCATAACACACCAATGCCAGTCGGACCATACATTTTATGTCCTGAAAAAGCATAAAAATCACAACCTAAATCCTGTACATCTATTGGTAAATGAGCAATTGCCTGTGCACCATCCAATAAAACACAAGCGCCACATTCATGCGCCATTTCAATCATTTTTTTCACAGGATTAATCGTGCCTAAAGCATTTGATACATAATTAATCGCAACAAAACGCGTCTTTTCATTTAATTTTTTGGCAAATTCTTCCAGAATGATTTCACCTTCCAGAGAAATAGGTGCTACTTGTAATTTGGCCCCAGTCTTTTGACAGACCATCTGCCATGGAACAATATTCGAATGATGTTCCATATGGGTAATTAATACTTGGTCTCCAGGTAAAAGACGTGGTGCAACATAACTTTGTGCGACTAAATTAATTCCCTCAGTAGTACCGCGTACAAAAATACATTCACGCGCCGAACGTGCATTAATGAAATGCTTTACTTTGGAACGAGCTGCTTCATAAAGGTCAGTCGCTCGGACACTTAACGCATGTATGCCTCGATGCACGTTGGAATTATCATGCTCATAGTACTGTGTAATCGCATCCATTACCGCTTTAGGTTTTTGAGTTGTTGCAGCATTATCAAAGTAAATTAAATCATAATCGTTTACTTTTTGCTGGAGGATAGGAAAATCATTGCGAATCGTAATGAGATCAAGAGTTTCAACTAAGGAATCAATCGTATCCATTTGTCTCCTCCAATTGTTGTGTTAATAAATGACTCATAAAATCAGCCAGTTTCGGGTACGGAATAAGCCGTAAATTATTCTTGGTAAACGCATGAATTAAATACTGTGATGCTTCAATACGAGCAATTCCTCGCGTCGCTAAATAAAATAATGCCTCTTCATCCAATTGCCCCACAGTCGCACCATGCGAGCAGAGCACGTCATCAGCAAAAATTTCTAATTGTGGCTTAGTATCCACTTCCGCATGTGCTGAAAGTAATAGATTTTTATTTTGTTGTTTGGCATCTGTATGTTGTGCATCTTTAGCAACAAACACTTTACCATTAAACACTGCACGCGAACGACCCGTTAAAATACCTTTATAATCCTGTTCACTAGTGCAATTCGGGACTAGATGATACACGGTTGTGTGATGATCTACATGCTGTCCTTCTCCAGGCGCATAAATTCCATTCATTAAGCAATGAGCTTTTTCTTCTTGTAGATACAAACTAAGATCCGAACGCACGCACTTGCCACCTACACTTAGTGAGTGAGTGGCAAATTCACTGCCGGTATTTTGTTTTACCGCTACATGCCCTAAATGATATGCAGCTTTACTTTCTCGTTGAATTTTACAATGTGTGAATTTGGCATTCGTCCCTACAAAAATTTCAGTTACGGTATTAGTTAAATAACTACTATTTTCCAAACCTTGGTAATCCTCAACAATCGTAGCGTAACTACCCTCTTCAGCAATAATCAAATGCCGTAAATGAACCATCTGGTTTGATTGATCCTGTCTATGCGTCAAGGCAATAGGCTCTTCAATACAAATGCCAGCGGGAATATAAATTAATACACCGCAATGAATCATCGCTGTATTTAAAAAATGAAATCCATGTTCTTGTTGCAGAATTTTTCCCAAATACGATTTTATTAATTCAGAATGACTCGTTAATGCCGTGGCTAAAGGTAATACCACCACCCCTGCAGGCAAAGTCTTAGCAAGCTTTACTTCACCTCCAATCAGTCCATTTTCAATGACGATTTGTTGACTTATAGGTAAATCCGATGTTTTAGGCGCAAAGACAGTTAAATCTTTATTATACGACCTAAAGGATTGCTCTAATAAAGCATCAACACGAGTATATTTCCATTCTTCATCGTGTCGCCCTGGAAAACCACACTGATTCAAATCAGTTAATGCTTTAGATTGTAACTGGGCAAGCCAAGGAATGATCGATAAACTGGCCGCTGCTTGTTGTTGATAAAAATCCAGAATCTCATTCATCACTGCACCATTTCTTCAAGCCAGCCATATCCTTTCTTCTCAAGTTCGAGCGCCAGTGTTTTGTCACCTGATCTAATAATACGACCATTCACTAAGACATGAATAAAATCAGGCTCAATATAGTCAAGCAAGCGTTGATAGTGAGTAACCAGAATAATTGAACGCTCAGGAGAACGCATTGCATTCACCCCCTGAGAAATAATACGTAACGCATCAATATCCAAACCGGAATCTGTCTCATCAAGAATTGCTAATTTAGGTTCTAAAGCAGCCATCTGTAAAATTTCATTACGTTTTTTCTCACCCCCTGAGAAACCTTCGTTGATGCTGCGATATAAAAAACTTTCATCCATATCCAGTAAGGCGCATTTTTCACGAATAAAGGTCAAAAACTCAATAGCATCCAAAGTATTTTTTCCTTGACCTTTACGCACTGCATTGACTGAAGCTTTAAGAAAATTAATGTTCGTTACCCCAGGAATTTCTACTGGGTATTGAAAAGATAAAAAAACGCCGGCACGCGCTCGCTCTTCAGGTGATAAGGGTGCCAAATCTGTTCCTAAATAAGTCACCTCACCCTGAGTCACATGATAAGAAGGATGACCAGCCAGGACTTTAGATAAGGTACTTTTACCAGAGCCATTAGGACCCATGATGGCGTGAATTTCTCCTGCATTTACGGTTAGATTAATGCCCTTTAAGATTGATTGTTCGTTAACTTCTACATTTAATTCATTGATTTTTAACATATTAACCTACTGCCCCTTCTAGACTCAAACCCAACAACTTAGTGGCTTCCACAGCAAATTCCATAGGCAATTCTTTCAATACCTGCTTACAAAAACCGTTTACAATCATAGAAACCGCATCTTCAGTGTCAATTCCTCGTTGTTGACAATAAAACAATTGCTCTTCACTAATTTTGGAAGTCGTCGCTTCATGTTCTACCTGAGCTGTAGGATTTTTGACTTCTATATAAGGAAAAGTATGCGCAGAACACTCAGAACCCATAAGCATTGAATCACACTGCGTATAATTACGCGCATTCGTCGCAGTGGGCGCGATGCGCACCAAGCCACGATAAGCATTATGGGCACGTCCTGCACTAATTCCTTTGGAGATAATTGTTGAACGCGTATTTTTACCAATATGGATCATCTTGGTGCCGGTATCAGCTTGCTGATAATTATTGGTTAAAGCAACCGAATAAAATTCACCGACAGAATCATCACCTTGCAAAACCACACTAGGATATTTCCAGGTAATAGCGGAACCTGTTTCAATTTGCGTCCAGGAAATTTTAGAACGTTTACCACGGCAGGCACCCCGTTTAGTTACAAAGTTATAAATACCGCCTTTACCTTCTTTATCGCCGGGATACCAGTTTTGTACGGTAGAATATTTAATTTGTGCCCCCTCTAAGGCAACCAACTCAACTACCGCTGCATGCAATTGATTTTCATCACGCATCGGTGCAGTACAGCCTTCCAGATAAGACACATAGCTGTCAGCATCAGCAATAATGAGTGTACGCTCAAACTGACCAGTAGACGCTGTATTAATACGAAAATACGTAGATAATTCCATAGGACAACGTACCCCTTTTGGGATATACACAAAAGAACCGTCGCTAAATACTGCTGAATTCAAAGCAGCATAAAAATTGTCTCGATAAGGCACTACAGAACCCAGATAGTTCATTAGCAAGTCAGGGTATTGATGTACCGCTTCTGAAAATGGGCAAAAAATTACACCTTTTTCCGCTAACTTAGCTTTAAAGGTAGTCGCTACAGAAACACTATCAAAAACTGCATCAACGGCAACACCTGCCAACAGTTCCTGTTCCCTTAAAGGTATTCCTAGTTTTTCATAAGTTCTAAGCAATTCAGGATCAACTTCATCCAGGCTTTTGGGTGCGTTTTTTTGATTTTTAGGTGCCGAATAATAAGAAATAGACTGGTAATCCACCGGTGGATAATGCACGCTGGCCCACTCAGGATGAGGCATAGTTAGCCAATGTCTGTATGCTTTCAGACGCCATTCGAGTAGAAATTCTGGTTCCCCTTTAATGGTTGATAAATGACGAATCACCTCTTCATTCAGTCCGGGTTCAAAAGTTTCTACTTCAATGTCGGTTATAAAACCATGTTGATATTCTCTATCGAGCAGAGAATTAATTTGCTCACTGCTTTTAGCCACGATTGACTCCACTTGCTAATTGTCGAACACGCTCTGTATCACGTGCTTGCAGAGTTGGTTTTGCCAAGGAATCCAAACTCACACTATCCAATGCGGCCTCAATCGCTTGGCTAATTAATCGCCAATTAGTTTGGATAGTACATACTTCTTGTAACGAACAGTCATTAGGTTGTAAACTGCATTCGGTAAAACCACGATGTTTTTCCAACGCAAAAATAATTTCTGCTATAGAAATTTCAGTAGCAGATTTACATAACCGATACCCACCAGCCATCCCACGTACGGATGCTAAGAGGCGCGCGCTGGTTAAACATTTTAAAATTTTACTTACCGTAGGGACACTCAAATGAGTATGTAAGGCAATATCACGTGCATTACACAGTTCCTGTGCATGCCTAGCAAGGTACACCATCACAACTGTTCCATAATCGGCCAATTTGCTGATGCGCAGCATAACACTCCGAAAGCTAATAATCTAGTACTAATTAAGTCTTAATTAAAGACAAAACCCAATATCATTAATAATAAGTATCCATGCTATAAATATAGCACTAAAATAGACCCTATTACGCCGCCGATAGTATCTTATTTTTACAGAGTGATGCAAATAAAATATTCCCTATTGCAGAGTAACCGTGGATAACTTTCCTTTCGGGGTTGCACCTAGCCAGAGAGGTCAAGGTGAATAAATTAACTGAAATACACTTAAAATTAAATGCACTTAACCCTATATGCTTCATTTTAATTAATTGCTGTTTCTCCTAAGGTACTTCCTCTAGACAAAACTTGACTTACTTGAACTAAGAGGATTATATACGTATTATCTTCTTTTTGAATTTTTAAAATTTGCAAACGGCTTTGTAAGCTAGGTAAAACTGATTTAGGAGCAAACCATGTCCGCTGAGAATTATCCTGCCTCACTTGTCAGCAATCTCATCGTTGATTCGGGCGCTTTATTAGTCCCACAAGGTTACTATCGCTCCAAATTATTTAGCACTCCTGTTTCTACCAATTCTCTGGTTGCTGCTGCTGGCCCCTTATTATCCGTATTAGAGCGTCTTTACCTCAGCTTATCACTGCCTCCTATTGAACGCTTTAGAGAAAATATTGAACATGAATTGCTGGCTTTTCATAGTAAACTCAATGCTTCTAAATACCCTGAACAGACACTTGCCATTGCCTATTATTTAGTGTCGGCGACTGTAGATGAAGTTTTGGGTAAGAATTACATGCGCGTAAACCATGTGACTGCTGAATTTAAGGCATTCACCCCATTGACCCATGATAATACTCCGCCGCAAGTGCGTTTTTTTGAAATTCTTGATTATGTAAAAGAAAGACCTAACCAACACCTTGATCTGATTGAACTGAGTTATTTTTTCCTAATTATCGGTTTTGAAGGACAATATCATCTTAAGGCAGATGGTCGCCAAGTATTAGACAATTACATTGAAGAACTCTACCAAATAATACAGCAGCACCGCTTTAATAAACCACAACGTTTACTCAATGAAAATCCTTTATCCAAAGTAATCAAAAAAAATTATAAAACAACTTTAATAACTTTAGCCGCTGCAGCAGCTATAGTCACACTTGCGTTTTTTACCAGTCATCTTTTATTGGATAATAAAGCAAAAATCATTTTATTTGGACACTCTCAATTTACATTGTTGGATAACTAATGGATAATTCCTTACGCGTATTATGCGACACCATAAAAAAAATACTCTCCAGATTAAAACCACAAAATAATCAGCTATCTTTTGTACTGGTAACAGGAAAACATGCTCAAGGCAAATCCTCTTTACTAAAACAAAGCGCTATGGAAGAACTACCTGTATTTAGCGAACAACAGGCCAAAATTTATTTTAACCAACAAGGAATTATGGTCGAGTTGGGTGAAAGCTGGTTCACTAATAGTAAGACTTTAATACAAAATACACTCAAACAATTAAATTGTTGCAATCATTACCTTAAAATTACTGGGCTTGTACTTTGTCTTGAGGTTAATGACTTACTCATTACTGATCGCACACAATTCACCGAACAAAGAAAAGCACACTTACAGTTACTAGAGCGCTGGGGAATTAATTTAGGGTATCCGGTTGAATTAGCGTTAATAATCACAAAAATGGATGCTTTAGCCGGTTTTACTGAGTTTTATCAAACAAATCATGTCTCAGATTTATCAAAACCACTAGGCTTTTCACTGAATTGCCCCAATGAATTAAACAAAAAAATTGAAACCTTTACTTCACAATTCAGTCAGTTTATTGAAACATTGGGCCAACAAGTAATTAGCAAAATGCACACTGTCCGTTCAACAATGAGACGCAGTTTAATTCGTGAATTTCCAATTCAGGTTGCCAGTTTACGCGCCCCTATTCATTCACTGCTACAGGGTATTTCACCCAAACTCTTTCAACTGAACTCGATTTATTTCACCAGCGCAGAACAAAGCGGTGTCAGTGTTGACCGTTTAAACAAAAAAATTGAGCATGAATATGCGCTTGTTGTGCAGGATACATTTCCACAGGCCACCAATTTTAGGGCATTCTTTGTTGAAGGTGCCTTAAAAACAATTCAAAAACAATGCAGTCTGATACCGCAACCAATAAGATTTCCCCAAAAACCACTTATTGGCATTACTGTAGCCATTGCAGGAATCAGCTTATGTATTTTAATCCACCATCATTATAAAGCGATACGTCTGTTAGATGTAGCAAGTAGAGAATTACTTGCTTATGAGTTATTAAATAACCAAAAAGACAAAGACAAACAAGCCCTTTATCATCTATCTCATGCAGCTAAGACAATGACCACCATTCCCAGTAATTCTTTATCCCTAGCTGCTGTATATAAATTAAAAAGCCATTTACAAAACACGACTGCATATCGATTGCATGCTGAATTTCTACCTGCTTTAGCTATGGAGATTGAAGAAGTCATTAATAATCCAAATAATACACCTATTGTTCGTTACAACGCCCTAAAAGTATATTTGATGTTGAGTCAACCTGAACATTTTTCAGCAATGCAAATACATAATTGGTTTGCTGCACGATGGAATAATCTTCCTAAAAATGTTTTGAAAAAACAATTAGCACTACTCAAACAATCATTAAAAAAACCACCTCAAGAAATACTAGTGAAGCAGCAGGTGGTCAGTGATGCCAGAAATTATTTAAACGCCTTACCTACTGGTTATCTCTATTATTTTCTTGCTAAAGAGTTGTTTCCAAAAGACCATCAAAAAATTTCAGCTAAGGGATTTACTTTAGCAACTGAGAAATTGCCTGTCTATTATACCAAAACAGGCTTTAGTAAAGTGATGCAAAAAATAACACAGATAAGTCAAACTTTACAAAAAGAAAACTGGGTACTGGCGCGTCAAGACTTGGCTGAATTACCTAATATGTTAATACATACCTATTGCCTTGATTATGTGACCTGGTGGCAAACGTTTATACGTAAGTCACAACCTGCGCATTATCAAGACTATCAACAAGGACGTGAGATTATCGAGAATCTGGCACAATCACATACAATTACCAATTTGGTTCATTTAATTCAAAAAGAAACCAACGCAGATATGACAAGCAATACGTCGCCTTTTAATCAGTTCATTGCCAATCAATTTGCTGAGTTAAACTTAATGAGTCTCTCCAGTACTAAAAAATTAAGCGTGAAAATTATGGACTTAGAGCGTTTTATTTCTACTTTCTCCATGCTCGATGATGATGGAAAAACAGCATTTAATATTACACGATCACGTTTTATCAATGATGTGGCCTCCGATCCAGTAAGCCTGCTCTATAATCAGGCACAACAATTACCAGAACCATTAAGTACCTGGGCCAAACAATTAGCAAGTGAAACCTGGACTCTGCTCATTAAAGACAGTCGTAAATACATTAACCAGCAATGGCAACACACAATTTATAAAGAATACCAGAGTAACATCGCCAAACGTTATCCCTTTGACTCCACACAGCAAAAAGAAATAGCAATTACTGACTTTAATCACTTTTTTTCCACAAATGGTTCATTAAATACTTTTACTGAAAACTTTGTGAAACCATTCTTAGATATTTCAAGTGCTGAATGGAAACCCAAAGCAGTAAATGACTCAATAATACCTATATCATCCGATACACTCGATGCCCTAGTACGTGCAAATATTATTACCAATATGTTTTTTCCTTATCAACGCAATGAAAGTAGGATTGAATTCAGTCTGCAAAAAATCAATCTTGATCCAGTTGTTGCCAGCCTTGTTCTTGAGATTGGTAAAACTAGGCTCACAGATAACCAAAGCAGTGATTCTTTAATTCGCTTTTTCTGGCCACAAGCAAACGCAAAATTAGTACTCAATTCTATCGAAGGCAATCATTACGAACTGGCTGAGCAAGGAAACTGGGCGTTGTTTAAATTACTGGAAAAAGTGAACGTTTTAGTTGATGAACAAGACAGCTCCAGTTTACAAATACTCTTTGAAGTAAATAGCAATTCAGGACGTTATTTGTTAAAAACCAATAATCAGGTGAATCCATTTACACCAGGGATTTTAAATGGTTTTATATTAAACGAAGTGATTGTTTAAACAGAGGAAAAATTGCCCTACTTCAGATATACTAATAATCCCTATTTAAAATAAGGTCAGATATTATGCGGATGTTCACTTCATGTTTACTTATTACATTACTAAGCTTTGGGTTATTAATTAATGAAGCATCAGCCAAACGCTTCGGTAATGGTAGAAGCTTTGGTGTCCAACGCTCTCAAAGCAGCATGTTCTCACCTAATAAAGCCTCAAAAAATACTACTCCCCTGGGGCAACGTGCTCGTAGCAATAAATGGGGTGGCCTGTTAGGGGGGTTGTTAATTGGTAGCTTATTAACCAGTCTCTTTATGGGACATGGTCTTGCTAGTGGCTTAATAAGCTGGATTTTTTTAGGTGCACTGATATTTTTTGTGGTCAATTTATTCCGTAAAAGAATGCAACCCGGTTTGCAAGCAGGACAGTACAATACTTTTAATAAAAACTCTTTTAATGATTTTACCCAAGCATTTAACAGTACTGCAGCGAATAGTAGCACTACCAACATGCCGGCAAATTTTTCTTCAGCAGCTTTTTTACGTGAAGCTAAAGTAAAATTTAATCGTTTACAAGCAGCTTATGACGAGAAGAATATACATGATTTAAGAGAATTTACCGCCCCTGAAGTTTTTGCAGAAATAAAAATGCAACTTGATGAACAGGGTGATGCACCCAATCAAACTGAGGTAATTAATTTGGATGCAGAATTACTCGATATTTCTAAACAAACTAATTCATTCATTGCCAGTGTTCGTTTTACGGGTTTGATTAAAGAAAATGACGA
The DNA here is from genome assembly GCF_049790535.1 of Legionella sp. Lineage (GTDB taxonomy): Bacteria > Pseudomonadota > Gammaproteobacteria > Legionellales > Legionellaceae > Legionella. Next base: position 39,567 of record NZ_JBAQZB010000131.1, on the reverse strand, counting down.
TCCCGCAACTCGATTTACTGAAATCTGGCATTTCCGTCAGTTTGATAACAATAAAGAATGGGTTATCGGCGGTATTCAACAAGAAGACACCAATGAAAAAACATTCTAAATATCATCTCAATATAAGGATTTGAGTGCTTATTTTTCGCTATTTAGCCCGAGAAGTCTTTATTACGTTAATTGCGTTGACTTCTATATTGGTCTTAATTTTTTTGAGTAACCAATTGATTCAATATTTAAATCGGGCTGCTTCAGGAAGTATTCCAGGTGTCATTATTATGAAATTAATGATGCTCGAATTACCTACTTTACTGAGTTTGCTAATTCCCTTAGGTTTTTATATTGCAATGTTGGTTGCTTACGGTCGTTTGTATGCTGAAAGTGAAATGGCAGTATTACGCGCTTGTGGTTATGGCCCAAGCCAATTGTTAAAACACAGTTTTATTATGGCGACAGTAGTGGCTGCTATTGTCGCATCAGTGATGATTTGGGCTAGTCCATATATTTACATTGAGCGGGCTAAATTGTTACGTACAACGGGAATACAAACTTTAGTCCAAACGATTATGCCTGGACGATTTCATGCCATTAACGATGGGCGGGAAGTATTTTATGTACAATCTATGAGTCGTGATCACAGTAAGGCAAAACAACTTTTTTTGGCAAAACATACTAATGAAAATAATAAAATACGTTGGGATGTTTTATGGGCAGATAAGGCTTTTGCAGAAACCGATGCAAAAACAGGAGAAGATTATATAATTCTCCAAAATGGTAAGGAATATCAGGGGACTCCTGGCCATGCAGATTATCAAATTGCTGAATTTGGCGAATATAAAGCCCGTTTGCCCCATCCGAAAATAAAAATTGGTGATGACTTACGAACATTTAGCACGGTGAGTCTATGGCCTTTAAATAATGCAGATCGAGGAAAAGCAGCAGAATTGCAATGGCGTTTATCGGTTCCTATTATGGTACTTACCTTGACTCTAGTAGCCGTACCACTTAGCCGGATAAACCCACGTTCGGGCAAGTATGCCAAATTATTACCTGCCATTATTATTTATATTTTATATGCTAATTTGATGTTTATTGGACGTGATGCTGTAGTTTCCGGGACAATTCCACCGTGGCTTGGTTTATGGTGGATTCATCTTCTTGTGATCGCCTTAGGTTTATTCTTGATCTGGCGTAATCAGGTGAAATTAGCATGAAAATGTTAGAGCGATATATTGCAAAAACAGTTCTGACTTCTATTGGTTTAGTCACCTTAATGCTAGTAGGACTGCAGATTTTTATTTTATTTGTTGATCAGCTGGGTGATTTGGGAAAATTTGATTATGGAATTATGCAAGCAGCTTTTTTTGTTTTGTTGCAAATGCCCTATCAAGTTTATTTATTTTTTCCTATGGCCAGCCTACTAGGGTCTTTGATTGGCCTTGGAATTCTGGCGAATCACCATGAGTTAGTGGTGATGCGTGCTTCTGGGATGTCTCTATTACAAATAACAGGGGCTGTTTTAAAAGCCTCTGTGCTTTTGATTATTCTGGTCACCATATTGGGTGAAACCATCGTTCCGTATTTTTCTCATTATGCTAATGATTATAAAACGGCTGCCGTTAGTGGCGGACAAAGCATACGAACCTCAAAAGGCTTTTGGTTGCGACATGGAAATGATTTTATTTCAGTAGGTCGTATTCAATCTAATGAGTTGCAAAATATTTATCAATTTCGTTTTGATGCACAACATCATTTAAAAATTGCTCGGCTAATTGGTGAGGCAAAATATACGTCGCAAGGTTGGATTGCCTATAACGTTCAGCAAACCGAATTCAATGGAGAGCAAACTAAAGCACATACTTTTGCGATGCTTCCATGGGATGTGCCTGTAAAGCCGAAAATTTTGACAATTAGTAGTATTGAGCCTGATGAAATGACGTTACGTGAACTTAATCGTTATATTCGCGAACAAAAACATACTCATCAAAATACACATAATTATCAATTTGCTTTTTTACAACGGATTATTCAGCCTTTTACAACGATGGTCATGATGGTTTTAGCTATTCCTTTTATATTTGGTCCCTTGCGTTCATCAACTATGGGTTCAAAATTACTAATTGGAGCAGCTGCAGGTTTTGGTTTTCATATTTTGAGTCGTTTTTTTGGTCCAGTAAGCACGGTATTTCAAATTCCACCTGAATTAGCTGCGTTAGGGCCAACTTTTGTTTTTGCGTTATTTGGGCTTTATTTAATGCGTAGAGCACGTTGAAAGATTAACTTCCCTCTTAACTCACTTTTTATTTTTCGATAAAAAAGGATAATTTGCTTACCAACAGTACCGTTTGTTAATTGATTGTATTAGATATTTATAAAATCAACACAATGTAGCTTATTTCAGTACCTTGAAACGAAATTTATTATTTAGCTTACTTGGATTTTCCAGGTTTTAGATATTAAAAATTCTCTATAATTTATGTTCGAATTGACATTCCTAAGAGTTATCAACAATACTTTATATTATGGAATTTAGCCCTAAATTAATTTAAGGTGAGCCTCATGAATGAAATAGACATTTTAAAATTATTTTATGATGAAATGAGAGTCCGTGGTGTTACTCGGGATCAGGTGTTTTTAACTATTGAAGACGAAGCAGCATCGATGTTATCGCAAAAACTTCATACTCCTATTTCAGTTGAAATGGCGCAAAAATTAACTGACGTTTGCATTGCAAATGAATGGTTGGAGCGTACCACTGCAGATCCTAATTATAAATATTTATCGTTAACTGAAGCTGGCTTGCAAGTGATCTTAGCTAATGAATACCGCTAAATTATTCAAAGATGCCAATCAAAGGTGTAAACATTAAGCAAAAGTCGGTAAAATAAAGCACGTATTTTTTTTGTGGTCGCTATGCCTAAACGAACTGACATTAAATCCATACTGATACTTGGTGCAGGTCCCATTGTCATTGGGCAAGCCTGTGAATTTGATTATTCTGGTACTCAAGCCGTACGAGCGCTGAAAGAGGAAGGATATCGCGTTATATTAGTCAATTCCAATCCCGCAACCATTATGACAGACCCCGAACTTGCGGATGCAACTTATATCGAACCGGTTTCCTGGAAAGAAGTGGCTTCTATTATAGAAATTGAACGTCCTGATGCCTTATTACCTACCATGGGTGGTCAAACAGCCTTAAATTGTGCTTTAGATTTGGTACGTGAGGGTGTTTTAGCACGCTATTCAGTAGAAATGATTGGTGCTACCCGTGAGGCCATTGATAAGGCAGAAGATCGTGAAAAATTTCGTCAATTAATGATAAAAATTGGTTTGGATATGCCTCGTTCTGCCATCGCACACAGTATGGAAGAAGCGATTCAAGTACAGGCACAATTGGGATATCCTGCAATTATTCGTCCATCATTCACCATGGGTGGCAGTGGCGGTGGCATTGCTTATAATCGAGAAGAGTTTGAAGAAATTTGTACTCGCGGTTTGGAATTATCTCCTACTCATGAATTATTAATTGATGAATCAGTGCTTGGTTGGAAAGAATTTGAAATGGAGGTAGTACGGGATACAAATGATAATTGCATTGTTGTCTGTACTATTGAAAATTTTGATCCCATGGGTGTTCATACGGGTGATTCAATTACCGTAGCGCCTGCACAAACTTTAACAGATAAAGAATACCAACGGATGCGTGATGCGGCAATTAAGGTTTTAAGAGCTGTTGGTGTAGATAGTGGTGGTTCTAATGTACAATTTGCCATCAATCCTGAAGATGGGCGTATGCTGGTTGTAGAAATGAACCCAAGAGTATCGCGCAGCTCTGCTTTGGCTTCTAAGGCAACTGGTTTTCCAATTGCGAAAATCGCAGCGAAATTGTCTGTTGGTTATACACTTGACGAGCTTAAAAATGAAATTACTGGAGGTAGAACTCCGGCATCCTTTGAGCCAAGCATTGATTATGTAGTGACCAAAATACCACGTTTTAACTTTGATAAATTTCCACAAACTTCCAACATTTTAACTACCCAGATGAAATCTGTTGGAGAAGTAATGGCTATTGGCTCCAATTTTCAAGAGTCTTTACAAAAAGCGATTCGTAGTTTGGAAATTGGACGTTGTGGTTTAAATTCTTTATTTAAAAAAGGGGAGCTAGCCCAATTAAGAGGCCATTTGCGTGAACCTACTCCCGATAGGCTTTGGTATATTGCAGATGCATTTCGTCAGCATATCTCGCTGGAAGAAATTCATTTGGAAAGCCGTATTGATCCCTGGTTTCTGGCACAAATCGAAGAATTAGTGCTTATGGAGCGTTCAGTATTAGGCTTAGCAATTGAAGAACTCGATAAGACACTATTACATTCACTAAAGCGGCACGGTTTTGCAGATGCTTATTTAGCGCAATTATTCTCTTGTGCTGAGGAGGATATACGTCATCATCGTAAAAAGTTAGGTATTCTTCCCGTATATAAACGCATTGATTCGTGTGCTGGTGAATTTCCCAGTGATACTGCTTATATGTATTCTTGTTATGAGCGTAGTTGTGAAGCACGACCTGAAAGTGGTAAGAAAAAAATTATGATTCTAGGCGGTGGCCCGAACCGCATTGGTCAAGGAATCGAATTTGATTATTGTTGCGTGCATGCTGCTATGGCCTTAAGAGAAGCAGGTTGCCAAACGATTATGGTAAATTGTAATCCAGAAACTGTTTCAACTGATTTCGATACTTCAGATCGCCTATATTTTGAACCAGTAACGCTTGAAGATGTTTTAGCAATTGTTGATATAGAAAAACCTGATGGCATCATTGTCCATTATGGTGGTCAAACGCCATTAAAATTAGCATATTCTTTAGAAGCTAATGGTGTCAAAATAATTGGTACCTCTCCAGATGCAATTGATATGGCTGAAAACCGAGATCGTTTTCAAAGGATGATTACTGAATTAGGTTTGCATCAACCCGAAAATGGCACTGTACGTAGTGAAGAAGAAGCCATTATCTTAGCTAATAAAATTGGTTATCCCTTAGTAGTCAGACCTTCATATGTTCTAGGTGGTCGCGCTATGGAGATAGTGTATCAAGAAGAAGATTTACGTTATTATCTAGCCCATGCGGTAGCTGTCTCACATGATTCTCCTGTGTTATTGGATAAATTTTTGAATGATGCGATTGAAGTAGATATTGATGCGATTTGCGATGGCAAAGAAGTGTTGATTGGTGCGGTAATGGAACATATTGAACAAGCAGGAATTCATTCAGGTGATTCAGCTTGTACACTGCCTCCTTTTAGTTTAAGCGTGGTAGTGCAACAAGATTTGATGGAACAAATGCGCCAAATGGCATTGAAATTAGGTGTCGTTGGTTTGATTAATGCACAATTTGCCATTCAGGCAGATGATATTTATGTGCTGGAAGTAAATCCACGCGCTTCGAGAACAGTTCCTTTTGTTTCAAAGGCTACGGGTTTGCCTTTAGCAAAAATAGCTGCTCGTTGCATGTTAGGTATTAGTCTTAAAGATCAGGGTTTGAGCCAAAACCATCATCATATGCCAGCATTTTACTCAATTAAATTACCAGTTTTCCCATTTATTAAGTTTTCTGGAGTGGATTCCATTTTGGGCCCTGAGATGAAATCCACTGGAGAAGTCATGGGTATTGCCAGACGTTTTGGACAAGCCTATGCTAAAGCACAATTAGGTGCAAGTTGTAACATTGTTAGGCGACGACGTGCTTTTATTTCAGTGCGTAATGCCGATAAAACTCGAGTAGGTGAGATTGCAAAACGCTTAATTGAATTAGGTTTTGAAATCATTGCAACTCGAGGTACTGCCCTAGCATTACAAGCAGCAGGCGTTGAATGTCGCAGAGTATTAAAGGTAGGTGAAGGACGTCCTCATGTTTTGGATTTAATCAAAAATAATGAAATTGATTTTATTGTAAACACCACTGAAGGTAAGCAAGCGATTGCCGATTCTTTTGCAATTAGACGCAATGCATTACAACACAAGGTTAGCTATACTACAACCTTATCAGGTGGTGAAGCAGCATGTCTTGCTATGAAATATGAAGACAGAGAAACTGTAACTCGGTTACAGGATTTACATTAACTAATTGATATCTTGGTATGAGGTTTGGGTTTCCGCTTACAAGAAGAGGGCTAGGAAAGAGTTTTAATACCAGGGCATTATATTTAGAGGTAGATATGAATAAACATCCCATGACAATTGAAGGTGCGCAAGCACTAAAAGAAGAATTACACCATTTAAAATTTGTCAATAGGCCTCGTATTGTTGAAGCTATTGCCACAGCACGTGCGCATGGTGACTTAAAAGAAAATGCGGAATATCATGCCGCTCGTGAACAACAAAGTTTCAATGAAGGTAGAGTTCAAGAACTGGAAGCAAAATTATCGAATGCGCAAGTTATTGATATCAGTAAACTCCCTAATAACGGCAAAGTGGTTTTTGGTTCTACCGTCACTGTGTGTCATCTGGCAACCGATGCGGAAATCACTTACAAAATTGTTGGTGAAGATGAAGCAGATATCAAACTACAAAAAATTTCATACAGCTCACCAATTGGCCGCGCTTTAATTGGTAAAGAATTGGATGATACAGTCACCGTAAATACTCCTGGTGGTTTGGTTGATTACGAAATTATTGAAGTACAGTATATTTAATAAAAATATATTTTTCTTTTATTTAAGGCCATGAATAATTAAATGTTCTACATGAATTTAAACTCTATAGAAAAAAAATATTTAAAGACATAAAACTCTTTACAGCGACAATTAATTACCATAATATTTTTTTGTGGTAATTGATTGTCAAAAATTAATAACTTTTAATATGTTATTGAGTATTCTAATGTAAAGCAAATAAAGTAATTATTTGGTTCTATACCTCTGGAATGTGGTTATCGCGACTTCTCTTTGAGACAGAACGAATTTAAAAAACAATTGATTAATGCGCTAAGATTGGACAGTATGTAAGCCTAGGAAGTCCTATGCGAAATTTACCTGTTTTTATATAAGGAATAGAAAATGATAAAAAGGATGGTGATTAAAACGGGGGTTGCCCTGTTATTAATGTTCTGTCAAACTGTGTTTGCTGAAAGTGGCTTATTGTTTAACGTCACTGCCACCGGTGTACCAGCCAATGTTGATATTACCCTCTGTTTAAATGGTAAAGGGCCTATATCCTGTCAAAATTATACTGTTTCAGCATTAAATTTAAGCATCCTTGCGGTACCCAATCATTTTTATTCCTCTGCCGGAATTAAAATTAATACCCCCGGCTATGCCATAACCAACCTAGGAGTTGCATGCACTCCGATTCCCAATGGCTATTGTTTATTTCCAGTGCGTCCTACCGTAGCTAAGAGCATCGTCCTTCAGAGCACGAGCGTTCCTGCCGCACCTACTAATGTAGTCGCCACTGTAGGCAACGCTCAGGTAACAGTTACCTGGAGCCCTGTTATTAATGGCAGTGCACCAATTACCGGCTATATAGTAACTTCAAGCCCCGGTGGACTCACCTGTGCTACAACGGGTGCGTTAACATGTACTGTTACTGGCTTAACGAACGGCGTAAGCTATACCTTCATGGTCACAGCTACCAATGCAACGGGCACGGATCCTGCTTCAGCCCCCTCTAATGCGGTAACCCCTTTTGCAAGCTTTGTTGCTGGTGGTGCAAATGGGATTGTCTACTTTTCATCAACTAATGGAACGACCTGGGCTCCAACTGCAGGGCTTGATGGAAGTTCTGTGAATGCTGTATTTGCTAGTCCAACTGCACTTTATGCAGGTACTGCAAATGGTAATGTATATTATTCAAATAATGAAGGAATTCTGTGGCAAGCAACCCTACCACCTGATCTAACTTCAGTGCAAAGTATTTACGTTACCTCTACTACGCTTTATGCAGGTACTGCCGCAGGTAATGTGTACTCTTTATCTTTAGCTAATCCTGGTGGTAATTGGACCCTTATCGGTTCTCCAGATAGTTCGTCGGTTAATAGTCTTTATGTAGTCTCTGCTAATGACTTATACGCTGGTACTGCAAATGGGTTTGTGTACTACTCAAGCAATGCTGCGATTAGTTGGACTGAGATTAATGGCAAACCGGATGGAAGCGCTATCCGTAGCGTTTATCTCGCCAATGGTCTATTGTATGTAGGAACTGCAAATGAATTGGTATACAGCAGCGCTTCCTTAATGGGTGGCGGTTCTTGGGGAACAGCAATTGCCCAGCAAGTCTATAGCCTTTTCGTCCCTGCCAGTGCCAGTATGATGTATGTGGGAACTCAAGGAGGCTTTGTGTTTGCTTTACCTAATGAAAATGAGCTTGCTTTTATAACCTACACTCTGATAAATAGTCTGTATTTAGCAAGCTGATATAGTGAGGGGATGTTAATTGTTCTAACTAGGGTAGTGTATTGCAACAGATCGTAGATTCACTAAAGTGCCATTTCTCACACACTAAAATAAAAAAAACCGTTTCATTTAACTAATGAAATGGCGTCAGTAAGTTCTGATTACTGATTAGAATTACAGTTTTTTTGCTTTTGTAGTGACGGGACTAGGTAACGGCAGTTTTAATTGCCCTTTTTCATTCATGCTGCAAACAAAGAATTAATACAACAAGAGGACATGTGATTTGATGGATTCCCGCCTAGCGCGGGAACGAGTTGCTTTTTAAATTACCCCATTAAGCTTAAGATTTTTTAGCTTCTTCAACCAGACTGAGCATTGCTTTTTCAAGAATTTGAAAAGATTTTTGCATGTAATCTAATGCCTTATGGCCATTCTCAACTACTAAATTAATTTGCTTTTCCAACAAATCTTCAGGTTTTTTTATAGTAGCAAGTTCTTCTGGTTTCATATAAGTTACATTTTGTAGCGCTTTAACATTCAAATCGGCTAGGGCTTGAAAAGGCACTTGTAACTTCTGAGCCAAATTGCTCCATTTATCAAAATTAGGCTGGTTCATGATGTTCTCCAAGTTATGTTGCACTGCACAATTTAATAATAGTATATCTATATTAATTTTGTCAATGAGTTAAAACACTTTTTTTGCAATGCAGCATAAAAAAATTTCCTTTACGACTTAAAAAAATTCTGCCACTGTTGCATTATGTTCTGCAATTGTTGATTCCAAGTTTCAGTTGCCTTAGCATAAGGATTATTTTGTAATGGCTTTTCCATAACTTGAAACATTTGTTCCATCATAGTTTTCAATGAAGAATGCATGGGATGATTCGCTAAAGAAATTATTTGTCGCAAAATATCAGCGGATAAAAATTGTGTGGCACCTGCTTCCATTTCAACAATTATTTGCAACAAAATCGAATTAGTCAGGTCTTTTCCATTTAGAGAGTCTTCCACTTTAAATTTAACACCATCCACTACGTAATGCTGTAATTGCTCAAGGGTAATGTATTGACTTGTTTCAGTATCATAAAGCCTACGATTTTTATATTTTTTTATTAAACGACTCATCTAATTCTCCCATGAATATTAATATAATTTTGCAAAGTGGCAAGTGCTTAAGCTACAACAACCAAAGTTTAATTTAATCAAAACTTCCCCTATTAAGAGAGAAGATAAAATCTGGGTCGGTAGAGTAAGAACCATTAAAATATGTTGATAGGATAACAACAGTAACACTAGTACATGTGAAGACCGCCATTAATACTTAGGTTAGCGCCTGTGATATAGCTACTTTTTTCGTTTACCAAAAACTCAACAGCCCAAGCAATTTCTTTGGGATCTGCCAAGCGCTTTGCCGGAATCTGAGCAACAATCGATTTGAGAATATCAGGTCGTATTCCTTTCATTAAATGAGTATCCACATAACCAGGAGATAAACTATTCACAGTAATATTCTTACTCATTAATTCTTGCGCCAAGCTTTTCGTAAAACCGTAAACGCCTGCTTTAGAAGCAGCATAATTTGCTTGGGAAAACTGTCCCTTTTGAGCATTTACAGAAGAAATATTCACAATTCTTCCAAATTCATGTTCTCTCATATTATCCACCACTTGACGAGTCACATTAAACATACCGTCAAGATTCACACGCAATACTTCATCCCATTGCTTCTTAGTCATTTTAGTAAACACTGCATCACGGGTAATACCTGCATTATTAACTAAGACATCAACATTACCACAGTCCTTAATGATTGAATAAATAACGTGTTCACATTCATCATAATTAGTTACATCCATATGACGAAAAGATATATTATTATACCCCTCTTGCCTCACTTTACTTTCCCATGCTTTACCTTCTTCTACGGGAACTAAATCAAGCGCAAATACATTTTTTGATGAAGCATTTAATTGTTTGGCAATTGCAGTACCAATATCTCCTGTACCGCCGGTAATTAAAACCAGGTTGTAATTATGCATAAAATTCTCTTTTAGTTAGTTTTTTGAGTAGAGGTTGGCAGAATTCGCAAAACGTCCAAATTTTGGAAATTAGTCCTGTTACATATATTGACCGCCATTAATATCTAAATTCGCTCCAGTAATAAATCCACTGTTTTCCGAAACCAAAAAAGCAACTGCATCAGCAATTTCTTTTGGTGTACCCAATCGTCCTATAGGAATATTTGCGATAATTGCATCTAATGTTTCTTTTTTAAGTGCAGCAAGCATGGAAGTGTCTATATATCCTGGAGAAATAGTATTAACAGTAATTCCTCTAGTCGCTACCTCTAAAGCTAGACTTTTAGTAAAACCAAATAATGCGGCTTTAGTAGAAGCATAGTTGCATTGACCAAACTGTCCTTTGCGTCCGTTAATTGAAGAAATGCTGACGATACGACCATAACCTTTATCCAGCATATGGGGAATTATATTGCGAGTGATATTAAAAACACTGGTCAGATTAGCATCAAGAACTTGCTGCCAATGGTGGGGAGACATTTTTCTTAAACTGCAATCGTGAGTAATACCAGCATTATTGACTAACACGTCAATATAACCATAACGCTCTAAAATTAGAGCAGTTAGTTTTTCACAATCAGTAAATTGAACCATATCAGCATAAATGATATCCATATCAAAGCCGAGTTTTTTTTGTTCTTCTTGCCACTGTTTTGCTTCTTCATGATTTCCATGTTTAAAGTAACAGGCTATAACTTGAAAATCTGCAGCTAAACGCTGACAAATTGCTGATCCGATTCCCCCAGTTCCACCTGTAACTATTGCTACTCTTTTCGTCATGAATAACTCCCTGTTATTAATGAAATTAAGAAGAATCAAAAGCAGTTGACAATTAATTAAATTTAAATTGTCTGATAAACTGGTACATATCCTTTTAATTGCTGCGCAAACTGTTTAAGTACTTCAAGACCAGACTCTTCAGCATGGCGACACCATTGCTGTAATGCCTCGATTAATTCTTTTTGTGAAGCTGCTGTTTTCATCCAAACATTTTGTAATGATTGTTTATATGCGTAAACAACACGTAATTGTTCACGAGCTTCTAATAAAGTATACAAACGCATTTTAGCATGTGATGTTAATAAAGAATCTTCGCGTCGTAATAAACTTCCAGCTCTAGTAAACAGTTTTTTAATTTCCTTAGCATCAGAGGTTTTATTTTTTTCTTGTTTCAATATAGGTCTTATCACATTTTTATAGTAATTCGACATTACTTGGAACCGATTAGAAATTACTGCTTTCACGGTATCCAAATCTACATTTAATTTACCTTCATCAACAGCCAACTTGGGAGGAAGTTTTTTTACCTTTGCCAATCCGAAAAATGAGAGAATACGAATGTACAACCAACCAATATCAAACTCCCACCACTTAACAGAAAACTTTGCAGAAGAGGCAAAAGTATGGTGGTTATTATGCAACTCTTCACCCCCAATCCAAAATCCCCAAGGAAAAATATTAGTTGCTGCGTCGCGACATTCATAATTTCTGTAGCCCCAATGATGACCAATTCCATTAACTACACCAGCAGCATGTACGGGAATCCACATCATTTGAATAGCCCACATCGTTATTCCAGGAACACCAAACAAGAATAGATCAATGAAAAGCATTAACAAAATACCTTTGGAAGAATGAGAAGAATAAACTTTTCGCTCTATCCAATCTGTCGGTGTACCATGAGAATACTTCGCTACCATTTCTCTGTCTTTACGTGCATCTCGATAGAGTTCAGCACCTTCCCAAAATACTTTTTTAATTCCTAAGACTACAGGGCTATGAGGATCACCTTCAACATCAGTGGTAGCGTGATGTTTTCGATGAATAGCCACCCAATCTGCTGTAACCATTCCGGTAGTTAACCACAGCCAGAAACGAAAAAAATGGCTTATAATAGGATGTAAAATTAATGCTCTGTGAGTTTGATAGCGGTGAAGGTACAGCGTTACCGCGGCTATAGTAATTTGCGTTAAAATTAATCCTGCAAGAATGTATCCCCAAAGAGATAGGTTTAAATAGCCAAAAACCATAATAACTCCACGTCAAATGCACTATTAAGAAATGCCGTTCCTAAGCTGGATTCTCCCTCTAAAACTTTAAGTACTTTTATATCGAAGTAATTATAACACATTTCTAAACATTGCAACATATTACAATGTAGTCGATAATGAGAAATTAAAGTTCAAGTTTGGAAATGCCATGAACACTAAATTACAACCATCAAAGATCTTTGAAACCTTAGTTCCATTTATCATTGCAGGAATTGCTATCGCCCTTTTTATCGGTCTATTGTTTATGTTTTCCTATGTTGTAATTTGGGGATTAATGATCGGCGGTGTGCTCTGGCTGCTCTCTTTAGTTAAAGGACTTCTCTTCCCAAATTCTAAAAATTCTGTAATAACTAAGAAGGCTCCTGGCCGAATCATTGAACACGACGATAAAAAATAATGCCTGAATTACCTGAAGTTGAAACAACGAAACAAGGAATTAAACCTCATTTGGAAGGACAAATTATTCAAGAAATTACCGTACGTAATTTTAATTTTAGAATACCTGTAGCGAATAATATTGCTGAACTCTGCTTCGGTAAAAAAATTGTTGCTCTAACTCGCCGAGCAAAATACATTCTGATTCAGCTTTCACAAGGACATCTTCTAATACATTTAGGAATGTCAGGACATTTGCGCATCGCTCCTAAGCACAGCATTCCGCAAAAACACGATCATATTACTTTAACCCTGTCTAATGATCAGCTACTACAATTTTATGATCCCAGACGTTTCGGAATGTTCATTTATATCGATGACAACCCACACCAACACCCATTACTAGCTCATTTAGGTCCGGAACCACTTTCTGAAGAATTTAGTGGTGACTACTTCTACCACAGAGCAAAAAATAAAAATAAACCCATCAAATCATTCATCATGGATAATAAAGTTGTGGTCGGTATTGGGAATATATACGCTACGGAAAGTCTGTTTCTGGCCAAAATCCACCCAAACAAACCGACAAAAAATATCTCTAAAGAACAGTGTCATATTTTGACAACTCATATTAAAGAGGTACTTAAACAGGCAATTCAAAGCGGTGGCACTACGCTACGTGATTTTTATGCTTGTGATGGCAAACCAGGTTATTTTAGTAATTCGCTTAGAATGTACGGTCGCAAAAATCAACCCTGTTTCCAATGCCAACATCCCATTGCGAGCATGGTCATTGGTGGACGCAGTTCGTCTTTTTGTCCTGAGTGTCAAAAATAATAACACTATAAATTTTAATAGTGCAAAATAATCTTTTGCTATCTGGGCAATGAAGCTGACTTAAGCTATATTAATCACTAATATAACTGACCTTAACGATAATGAAATTAAATAAACTCAGAACCGCATGGATCATTAGCGTGTTATTTTTTTATACTGCGATAAGTAGTATGCGCTGTATCTGCAAATATTATTTTAGTACCCTCACCAGAGCATGGACAGATAAAGTAATTCATCATTGGGTTGATCAATTACTTAATAAAGTAAAAGTAGAATATACTTTGGTGAACCCTCATAACATACACCCGGAAGCAGGAAAAGCTACTATTTTGATGTGCAATCATTCCAGCGCCTACGATATTCCTTTAAGCTTTAAAGCATTTCCTAATTGTTCCATTCGGATGTTAGCAAAAAAGGAACTATCTAAAATCCCTCTATTTGGTAAGGGAATGGCGGCAGCAGAATTTCCCTTTATAGATCGCAAGCAACGATATCAGGCAATGAAAGACCTCACGTACGTAAAAGAATTAATGGAAAGCGGCATTATTATATGGGTTGCTCCTGAAGGTACTCGTTCCAAAGATGGAAAATTAGCCCCATTTAAAAAAGGTGCTTTTGTTACCGCAATTGAAGCAAATGCAATCATTATTCCTATTGGGATTAGAGGTGCTCAGAATATTCTTCCTGCCCGCACCTTTTCTATTCATTTGAATCAAAAAGCAGAAATACATGTTGGCAAACCCATCGATGCCTCCCAATTTTCCCTGAAAGATAAAAGTCAACTGATTGAACGCACCTACCAGGCGATAAAAGACTTAATCGGGGAATAAGTTAAAAAATTGAATGATTGATCAGACTAATTAACCCCTCTAGCTCAAAATGAGTACGTTAATACTTCACGCCATAACCACCCTTATTAACCACTACTGAAGTGGACAAGCCAATAGCTCTAGGATCCGAAGCAGCAGTTAAAATGTTTGTCTCTTTATCCCAAGTAATGGCCTGCATATCCCCATAATACTGGGCTAAGGGCATTAATTGGTAGCCCATATTCTTTAATGCCTCTTGAATTTGTGACGAAAAAGTATCAGGCTCAAATTGCACTACATCAGGTATAAACTGATGGTGAAAACGCATTGCAGATACCATGCTAATGGCGCCAAAATCATCATGAAAAATTAACGATGCAATGAGAACCATGGTAGCAATTCGACTTCCACCTGGTGTGCCTAAAATTGCGACGCGCCCTGGTGACTCAAGGAAGGTTGGCGTCATTGTTGATACTGGTCTTTTACCCGCAGCAATTGTATTTTTATCCATACCTACAATGCCAAAAACATTTTCTTCACCTACTTTTGCAGTAAAATCATCCATTTCATCATTAAGCAAAACACCCGTTCCTGGGGCAACCACACTGGAACCAAAAATATAATTAATAGTCATTGTGGCAGCGACACGATTTCCTTCAGCATCCATGATGGAAATGTGTGTAGTATTCGTAACTTTAGCTGGCTTGTTGAAGGGTCCTTGCAACACTTTACTAGAAATGGCTTTATTTTCAGGAATTAAAGCATTTAATTGTTTTGCATTTTCTGAAGAAACTAATTTTTCTACAGGAACCTCTACGAAATCTGGATCCCCTAAGAATTCTTCATACTGCCAATAAGCCAAACGCATTGACTCCACTAAATAATGAATCCATTGTACTTTGGAAAATGATGATAAAGGATAATGAGATAAAATATTTAACATAGTTAATAAGGCAACCCCACCTGCAGAAGGTGGCGGAGCAGTAATGATCAACATGTTATGATATGCCCCTACTAAAGGCTCTCTGAGCTTAACTTGATACTGAACTAAATCAGCAAGTGTCCATTTTCCTCCCGCTGCATTAATACCTTGAACCAATTTTTGAGCAACTTGTCCACTATAAAAACCCTCTTGCCCTTTCTCAGCAAGCAACTTTAAGGTTTTGGCCAAATCAGTTTGCACCAACCGTTCCCCAATTTGATACGGTCGCCCATTTTTTAGAAAAAGTGCCGCAGTAGCCGGATATTTTTTAATTTGCTCTTGCCGATCGGGTCTATTTAAAAAACGGTTAAACTGATTATCAATTAAAAACCCTTCCTGTGCTAAATGAATTGCTGGCGCAAGTGTTTTGGATAAGGGTAAACACCCATAATGTTGAGCGATGTAGACAAGCGCCGCGGGTTGACCAGGAATCGCTGCAGCTAAACCACCATTTAATGACAAACCAGGAATAATTTTACCATTAGCATCTAAATACATCTCTTTTTTAGCTGCTAATGGGGCAGTCTCTCTTGCATCAACGAAAATATTTTTGTGATCATTTTCCAGATGTAATAGCCAAAAACTACCCCCCCCCAATCCTGAATGATAAGGCTCCACAACAGCCAGTACTGCAGCAGCTGCTACGCTGGCATCAAAAGCATTTCCGCCTTGTGCTAACATTTCTAAGGCGGCATTAGTTGCTAAAGGATTTGCCGTAGCCACTGCATAACCAGGAGGACGGCTGTTTTGTTGTTTGGCAATCACTGATGTACCCAGAAGTAAACAACTGATGGCAAAAGTAACTCTCAAAAAATGGATACGCATTCTACTATATAGCTCCTTTACGCTGATGCTTCTTTTCTAACTCTTTGACCACACACAAAGGCACAAACTGAGAAATATCACCATTTAAACAAGCAATTTCTCGCACCAAAGTAGAAGAAACAAACATTAAACTTTCTGAAGGGGTTAAAAATATAGTTTCTGCTTGTTTATATAATTTTCGATTCATTCCTGCTAATTGAAACTCGTATTCAAAATCTGAAACAGCACGCAAACCCCGTAAAATAACTTCAGCATTATGTTCTTGCACCAAATCAATTAATAAATTATCAAATCCAATAATTGTCACTCCAGATAAATGACCAACTGCTTCTTCTAGAAATCGAATTCTGGTTTCCAACGGGAAAAAAGGATGCTTTGCTTTATTACTCGCCACAGCCACAATAAGTTCCGGAAAAATTTTTATCGCGCGAACTATAATATCCACATGACCGTTAGTCACCGGATCAAAGGTTCCTGGATATATTGCTTTTAATTTCATGTTAGTTTAAATAAGACTGGTTGCATAGATGAACAGTCTAGCGTATTGTTAATTAAAAGTAACTACTTAATCGGAATGTAAAAATATCTTGGGAAACAGCCCAGATTTGCGTGGAAATATACCCACTTTTTGATATTGAGTGGGTAGTTACAATTAAAAAACTAGAATAAGGGACTGAGGCAAACATGAATAATTTAAAACGTTTCATTATAATTCCGATTTACTTATTGACAGCTTGTGCTCCACCAAAACCCTTAATGGAAACACAACAAGTCCCAACACTTAATCAACCTCCCACACTTAATAAAGTAATTTCAGTAAAACAACGTAAGGAAAAAACCAACACGATTACTTCCTGGGAAATTAGTGGCGCTTTGGCAGCCAAAAATAAATCTAAAGGCTGGTCTGCATCGATGAATTGGGTACAAAATGGTCCAGAAGCATACCACATTCGTCTAATAGGTCCATTAGGCGCAGGCACTGTTCTTATTAATAAACACGGCAATACAATTACCTTCCAGGATGGACCTAAAAAAATTAGTTCCAGCAATGCCGACGAATTATTACTCCAACAAACTGGAATCCGACTGCCTGTAAACAATCTTTTTTATTGGATTAGAGGCTTACCTGCCCCATCTAAAGTAAGTTCAGAACAACGCGATCAATACAACCATTTGGTTCAATTAAGACAAAATGGCTATACCATTACCTTTGGAAATTACACTTCAGTTAAAGGAGTGGACCTTCCCAAAATAATTCGCCTTGATGGAAATGGGGTAATGGTTAAAGTTATAATCAAAAATTGGTCGGTTTAGAAATACTTTTTTGCTAAACTGTAAGTAAACCACTAGCTTCCTGGATAAGATTTACAAACAAGAAAATGGTGGTTTATAACTTACGATAAAAATTAAAAAAATTTAGTGCTTCAAAGTTGACATAGACTCAAAAGCGCTGCAAAATACGCATCACATCTGGCAGGGATGAAAGATTTTATTAACTTACGGAAGTTTTTTTAGAATCTGCAACTATAGGGGTGTCGCCAAGCGGTAAGGCACAGGGTTTTGATCCCTGCATACCTAGGTTCGAATCCTAGCACCCCTGCCATTTTCTTGTTGATTCACACGTAAACAGACAGCAGAAGATAACTTGGAAGGATGCATTTTAATTTAATGCTCGAATAATAATAATATCTTTTTGGCTGTCTTCTGCTATGTGTTTAAGTTAAATGATGACCCTAAATCTAAGGCTTTTTACGCATGTCCACAATGATGATATTCACCGGTAACGCCAACCCGGACTTAGCACAAAAAATTTCCGCTCATTTACAACTGCCCATAGGTCAAGCGACTGTTGGAACCTTCAGTGATGGTGAAACTATGGTTGAGATTTTAGAAAATGTCCGCGGTAGAGACGTTTTTGTCATCCAATCCACCTGTGCTCCATCAAATAATAATCTGATGGAACTTTTAGCCATGGCAGATGCTTTAAGAAGATCCTCGGCAGCTCGTATCACAGCAGTTGTTCCTTACTTTGGTTATGCCCGACAGGACAGACGCGTACGTTCAGCACGTGTGCCTATTACCGCAAAAATTGTTGCAGATATGATGGCATCTGTTGGTATCTGCCGTGTTCTAACTGTAGACTTGCATGCGGATCAGATTCAAGGCTTCTTTTACATGCCTGTTGACAACGTCTACTCCACACCCATATTGTTAGAAGACATCACCAAAAAGAACTTGAAAGATATAATGGTGGTCTCCCCTGATGTTGGGGGCGTTGTGAGAGCCCGTGCGGTTGCGAAACGAATTGAACATGCTGAATTAGCTATTATTGATAAACGACGAAGTGGGCCTAATAAATCCGAAGTAATGCACATCATTGGCGAACCTGCAAATAAAAACTGCATTATTATTGATGACATTGTGGATACAGCAGGTACTCTTTGTTCTGCAGCTCATGAACTTAAGAAAAGTGGAGCTCAAAGCGTCAGGGCTTACATTACCCATCCCGTTTTGTCAGGTCCAGCGGTGAGCAATATTAAAAATTCAGGGCTTGATGAAGTAGTAATTACTGATACCATTCCTTTATCGGATGAAGGGCGTGCATGCAAAAAGATCCGTGTAGTTAGCCTATCTGATATGCTGGCACAAGCAATTAAGCGCGTAAATATTGAAGAATCTGTTAGTTCTATGTTTGCAGAGCAATAGGCTTTAAACTTTTAAAAAAGGAGCCTAGGCTCCTTTTAATCAATCGTATACATTCGAGGTGAATAATTACTAATCACGTGTACCCACATATTTATCATCAAAATAACGTCTTAACTTAGTTCTTAATGTTCCACGACTGATTCCCAGCATAATTGCAGCTCGAGACTGATTGTACTTACAGTGTTCCATTACTGCACGAAAGAGAGGTGTCTCAATTTCTTCAAGTACAAACTGGTATAAGTCAACAGGATCAGTTCCCTTAAGCTCTGAAAAATATTTTTGTACTGAATGTGTTACGCTCTCGGCTAGTGAAGCGGTACTATCCCCTACTTCATTACTGATTGTTGTCATTATTATTAGCTCCTCCTTTTAAAAACAATATATTACCGAATCAAACAGTGTGAGACAAGGGTAGAACTGAAAAAACTATGTTAAGAATCAACATATAACCATCGTATCACCAGTGTTTCCGGGTTCCAAAATCCCTTTAAATTCCAATGTAAGATATACTGTAACAGTTTATCTCTTTGAAAAGTAGATGGTTTTTAGAATTTCAACATTGCAGAATCAAACGGCTTTCCATTAACAATAAACTTTCCTTGCTCCAAAGTAACTTCGATTAAATAATTAGTTCCTAATACTGTAATCAACCCTGTTTGCTGTAACGCACTCAATTGCTTTTCTGTTTGTATCGATGCAATTTGGTCAACTGTAAGTGTTGGCTGATTTTCCGACGTTGAAACAATTTGATTACCCTGTAATTGCTGTGCCAGGGTTTGTTGTAAATCAGGCTGTTTTGCAATTTGCTGAATTACAGATTGTCGCATCAATTCTTTCACAGCAGCTGCAGGAACTTTCAACTTAGCTTTACCATTAATCTTTTGCATTAATTCAAATGGATTTATATTCTCCCCTTTAGGCAATGAAACAAAAAGAGAACCTTCAACTTCACCCTGCGGGATTGTAAAGCTGAGTTTAGAAATTTCAAACTCTGCACCTTTGCTAAATAATCTGGCTAACTCTGGAAGCAATGCAATCAAGGCTTGTTGGCGTTGTACGTCCGTTCCATTTTGCATGGCAGCTGCTTGTTGATTTATTTTAACTAAAACATCAGCATCAAGATTTCTTAGCGACATTACCAACTCACCCGGACCATAATTTTGTGCGTTAGCAAATATTGATTTCATAGTAAGGGCAAAGTTACTATTAAAAAGATGTTGTTCAATATCACTGTCTGATTTCACTATCAAATCAATAATCTCAAATATCTTTTGACCTTTCACTGCAATATTAAAAGATGGCAGTTTAAAGTTTGCATCACCCAAATACAATCCAGATAAAGTTTCATGCAAATCATAATCTGTCGAAGCTTTACTTATATCAGCTGTGGAGTCATCTTTTGCAATATGTATGTCATCAAGATCTACAGTTCCACTAATTTTTTTCATTCCCGGCGACATCGTAGTCGTCATATTCATACCTGACCAATCAAAACGAGAATTACTTTCTTTGCCATATAAATGAAATGCGGGCACGTGGGAGTTAATTGTACTGTAATTAGAATAATTTACGAAAACGCTTAAATCCAATTGTGGTTTAATCGATTCTTTTGTAAATGTTGAGTCAAATTGAGCATCATATTGGTGTGGAAATGGAAACACTGACTCCGCATAACCCATCCCGAAACGCATGTGATCATTAATAAAAATAACCGGGCCGTGATGAATAATAAGTGGTGTTCCCAAGGTATAATCTTGCGCAGAAATTGTTTGCACTGTCCCATTTGTCTCAGTGACAACACGTTGAGGAATATGGAGCTGCCACTCAATTTCAGCCGTAGAGCTAAATAATCCTCGATTGTAGTTTTTTATTTTGGCGTGCAACCCATTCGATTGGTCCATTACCTCCATATTCTTTCTGATTGTTCTCTCAGTAAGAACTCCCATACCATAATACCCGCCTAAAACTAAAGCGGCCAGGATAATCACTAATCCTGCCAATTTTTTCATTATGTTCTCCACGTTAATAATTCGCTTGTAGCAAAATTGCAGAGTAAAGTATACCAGCAAATAACCTGAAAGTGCGATAACTCCATGGCTTTAAAAACCAAATAAATCAGGGTCAAAACATCAGATGTTCTGTTAATCAAATTTTCTTAACTTGCTTACAATAAGTTTCTTTAACTGTGAATGCCAATATTAAAGCGATTAGTGAACACAGAGGTAATAGCTGTAACCCACCCTGAAAATCTGAGAGTGATAAAGATTCAACATTATAACCACGAGCACCTGCAACCCTATCCACTAAACTCCCTACCAACGGTTGTAATAAAGCCCCAATAAAAATTGAAATCATATTGGTAAAAGCAATAGACGTTCCAACTACATCGCGAGTGTGTAACTCTGTAGAAACCGCATAAGCTATAGCAACACCTGTATTTGTTAAACCAAATGCAAAAAAGAGTAAATAAGCAGAATTTTGACTCAAATCAGGGCCAAATATAAATAAAGAAGTGAAAATAATACCGCAAACTGCTGAAAGAATCATGATCGGTTTACGACGTCCCATTTTGTCTGATAACCAGCCAGATATTGGACCACTAATACCCCAGCCAATGAAAATTAAACCCGTGGCAAAAGCCGCAGCATGTGCTCCCAATCCTCGACCAAATTGTAAATAAGCAGGACCAATTGCTTCACCAATTACCGCTGTGGGTCCAAATAAAAATCCAGCATACAAGGCATTAAACCAAGTTTGTTTGCATGACAAAATGATTGTTAAACTTTGAAAAACACTGAGTCGGTTAACCGAATGAGACTCACTACAATGCTTCCCAGGGGTATCTTGTACAAATTGATATAACAAACCAGCAAGAGCAATAAATAAAAACGCAATAATCAACATACTATGGCGCCAGCCAACATTACTAACGAGAAAAGAAACAGGAGCTTCCCCGGCAGCAGCACCTAACATCCCCAAAGATTGGGTTAAACCGGCTAACAAACCCAGCATGGTGGGTGGAAACCAGGATGTAGCTAGACGAAGAGAACAGACAAACGCAAAAGCAGCACTAAAACCAATAAGCATTCTTCCGATTGATCCCATTAATAAACCATCCGCAAGACCAAAAACACAACAACCCAATGCGGTGATTAAAGACATCACTGTCAATAGCCCCCTGATGCTTAAACGATCAACGGTGAGTCCTACTGGAATCTGCATAAAAATATATGGGATATAAAACGAGGCAGTTAAGATTCCGAAGCCTGCTTCATTAATTCCAAAATCAATTTGTAAATATCGGTGCATTACTCCAGGTGCAACGCGTGCCAAATAATCAGAAAAATAAAATGCCGCAGCCAGGCCCCAAACCAACCAGGCAAATCCCATATAACTTTTATTGTTATATACCTCTATTTTAAAATCATTTATTATGTTCATATAATCCCTACGTATAAAGCTCTAATTCGTCTGGTTTTGTAAACACACGAGTAGCGACTCATCATTTGAAATGACGATAAATTAACAAAAGACATGCATTATACTGCTGATGTTATCTATTTCATACCTATAGTTTGATTTCTGTAGGACTATGGGTTAAACACGTGCAAAGTAAATAACTTTATCAGATAATTTTTTGGTAGAAGCAATTAAAGCAACCTAAAGAAAGGAGTACAGATGCCAATTTTTCAACTAGCTCAAACCAACCGCCATGCGTTTTCATAATTATTTGCCTTATTAATATCAACAGTGTATAAGCATATACATACCGTCATCTATGTTTTTGTCCAATAAATACAAAGACTATGAAATTCTGAATTGAAGTACATTTCATTTTAATAAGAACCACTGTCAGTTATAATCCATTTTTATACCACTAAGATATTCTTAAAAATGAACGCACTTAATAAGGCAATAAAAGAAGCGCTTGATTGTTCTGGAAATACTAAACAAGCAAACAAAGCTTATCTTGAATTTATAAAAGCAAATTTCATTATTCCTATTGAAAAAAACCAAGAGGATGAGCAACCAAAGGTCTTATTTCTTCGAGATAATGAAAATGTATTTCTTCCTGTCTTCACAGAAATGAATTATCTTGATGCTTGGGCTAGAGATATAACACAAAAAATTAATTTACTTAAATTATCCGGGATAGATTTACTAAAAGGACTGGGTGATAAGGTTACTCTATGCCTTGACATTGGTAGTGATATTTATAAAGAATTTAATCCATCTGAAACAGCTAGAATGCGTTCTCTTATCTTAAAATTTTTTAAAAATTAATACAAATGGCCGTTGGACCATAGGGTCCAACGTATGCGCGCCTAATCATAAAAACAAGATAACGACTAATTAAGCTACCAACTCAAATAGTTGATAACCCAAGATTGCTGAAGCAGCAATCGCACCACTAATTTCAATGACTAATGATAAAAAACTAGATTTGTGACAATATTGCTGATCATTTGCAGCAACTTCTGATGAAATTTCTTGATTTGGTAAGGTACTGGTATCAAACAAAGGCTCCTCTCCTGCTAATGCATCCCACCAACCTTCTAACCAATGCGAAGCTTCTTGAGAACCTTGGGGAAACGGGTTGTCTTCTTCTGCAGCATAAGCCAATGCATCTTTATAACCCAGGTCATAGCTCTCCTCATAACTTGGATGTTCGATACTAAAGCGTAATTTGATGTCTGGTAGTAAGGCTGTAGTAATGTCGTTCATTATTGTACCCTCAATTTATATATCTATTTTATATTTTTCTACGTTCAACTGTGACTACTCCAAGTGTAATTATTAAAACGATGTGTTCATTTCATATTTTTATGATTTAATTTTATACACATAAAGCAATTCTACGACTTTAAAATTCACTAAAAATCCAAAGTAAAAATATTTACTAATTTTTGACAATTTAAAGCAAAACTTATTTCTTCTTTTATGCTTTCAATATTATAGATGCAATTAACGGGCCAATTTTTTTTTTTTACACTATTTATCTACCTATATTCAACACCTTATCCACAGTGTATCCACAAATCTCGCTGCGGCACTTGATCGCTGGATTTCATGGAAAAATTATGAAACTTAGAAGTAGGTAAAAATTAAGGACTTTTTCTATTTTAATTAGGCGTGAAAAGAGAAACTCTGTTTGTGAAACAGCTTATAAGACAAAAACTAAATGTTCACCGGTAAATTTTGCCGTCAAGGAGCCAAGCGATGGTGTTTCCATTGCCCCTTTTGCCGGTAATAATGAATTCTATCGTGCAAACGATTATCCCTGCCTTGCCAAAATTCAATTTCATCAGGTATGACTCTATACCCTCCCCAATAATCTGGACGCACCACAGCATCTTGGCCATGATTTTGAATGAGTTCATTTAAAGCCGTTTCTAACGCTTCACGATTAGAAATTTCATGACTTTGAGGTGAAATAATCGCACTAAATTGGCTCTTGAAGGGTCTTGATGAAAAATAATTATCTGATTGTTCTTTACTAACTTGAATGACTGCACCCCGAATACGTACTTGTCTTGCCATCTGGGGCCAATAAAAATTAAGTGCGACATAAGGTTTATTTAACATTTGGATTGCCTTTGCACTTTCATAATTAGTATAAAAGAGGAAATTTCCTTCATTAATGCCTTTTAATAAAACCACTCTTGAATCAGGACATCCTTTATCATCTACAGTAGAAAGTACCATAGCCGTCGGATCACTTGTTTCATTTTTTAAAACATCCTCAAACCAAAGTTGAAATTGTATCAAGGGGTCCTTATGAACTGATTTTTCATTTAAATTTAACTCACCATAGTCGCGTCTTATATCAGCAATGCTTCTGAAATTCGTCATGAAATACCTTAAGATGTGAGTTAAGCCTTCCTCCTAAGAAGGCATTGTAATAAAGGAACGAGAACTACGTTTCGAAGCTTTGATGCAGGACTTGAAACTCGTGCCAAAACTTCGAGACATGGCTAAAGCGGAGCAAAATACTAACTAAATGTTATTTAAAACTCTCGTTAAATTACCAGCCTGTTACCTCAGCAACTGCATCACCCAAATCTGCAGGTGAACGTACTGTTCTGACACCTGCAGCTTCTAAAGCAGCATATTTTTCAGCAGCTGTGCCTTTACCACCCGAAATGATTGCACCCGCATGCCCCATACGCTTCCCTGCAGGTGCAGTAACACCCGCTATATAAGAGATCACAGGCTTACTAACCTCTGATTTAATGTATTCAGCAGCTTCTTCTTCCGCAGAACCACCAATTTCGCCAACCATAATAATGGCTTGTGTTTGAGAGTCTTGCTCAAATAAAGCTAGTGCATCAATAAAGCTAGTACCAGGAATTGGATCACCACCAATACCAATACAAGTACTTTGGCCAAAACCTTTATCTGTAGTTTGTTTTACAGCTTCATAAGTTAAGGTCCCAGAACGTGACACAATACCTACTTTGCCAGGTAAATGAATAAAACCAGGCATAATGCCTATTTTACACTCACCAGGCGTAATAATTCCTGGGCAGTTTGGACCGATTAAACGAGCCTGGGTATTGTTTTCTAAATAAACCTTTACCTCCAGCATATCTAATACAGGTACACCTTCAGTAATACATACAATTAATTGAATCCCCGCATCAGCAGCCTCTATAATGGAATCCTTACAGAATGGTGCCGGAACATAAATTACACTGGCTTCAGCTTTAGTTTCTTCTACCGCTTCACGCATTGTGTTAAATACTGGAAGACCCAAATGCATTTGACCACCTTTACCTGGTGTTACACCACCAACCATACGAGTACCATAGTCAATCGCTTGTTCTGAATGATAAGTTCCTTGCTTGCCAGTGAATCCCTGACACAGTACTTTGGTTTGTTTATTAACTAATACACTCATTGTTAACCTCAAAATTTAGTTTAAAACCCTAGCCCAATTATGGACTCAGGCACTCGCTCTATAGCGCTAGATATAATTAAGCAACCGCCGCCACAATTTTCTTCGCAGCATCAGTTAAACTAGTTGCAGCAATTACATTTAAATCACTTTTATTTAAAATATCAGCGCCTAATTGAGCATTATTGCCCTCGAGTCGGACTACCACAGGAATTTTTATATCAACTTCTTTCACAGCAGCAAGGATCCCTTCTGCAATAAGATCGCAACGAACGATACCACCAAAGATATTTACTAAAATACCTTTGACTTTATTATCAGATAAAATAATTTTTAACGCTTCACTCACTCGTTCTTTAGTTGCACCACCACCTACATCGAGGAAATTTGCTGGTTCACCACCATGAAGCTTAATAACATCCATAGTAGCCATAGCCAGACCAGCACCGTTAACCATACAACCAATAGAACCATCTAGGGGAATGTAATTTAATTCCCAATCACTGGCCCGGTTTTCACGCTCATCTTCTTGAGAAGTATCACGCATGCTCTTCAATTTTGCTTGCCGATATAACGCATTACCATCGATATTAATTTTACCATCCAGACAAATTAATTGCCCTGATTTGGTTACTACCAAAGGATTAATTTCCAACAAACTTAAATCACATTCCATAAACATTTTACCTAAACAAACCATTAAATGAGTAAATTGCTTGATTTGCTCGTCATGTAAACCTAATTTAAACCCTGCGTCACGGCCTTGAAATGGCATCACCCCAACTAAAGGATCAACAATTACTTTAAAGATTTTTTCAGGAGTTTCTTCAGCAACTTTTTCAATCTCAACGCCCCCTTCTGTAGAGGCCATAATTACCACTCGGCGAGTTGCTCTATCCACTACAGCACCAAGATATAATTCTCTGTCAATATCACAAGTTTCTTCAATTAAAACCGCATTAACTGGTTGTCCCTTCGCATCTGTTTGATACGTAACTAAGTGCGTGCCTATTAATGCTTTCACTGCGGCGGCTAATTCCTCTTTGTTAGAAACTAATTTAACGCCACCGGCTTTGCCTCGGCCACCTGCATGAACCTGTGCTTTAACAACCCAACGTGTAGTTGATAGTTGGGAGGCTACTTGTAAAGCATCTTCAACATTATAAGCCACTTCACCCGCTGGAACAGGTAAGTTATAGCTAGCAAATAGTTGTTTGGCCTGGTATTCATGTAAATTCATTGCAATTACCTTTCTAAAAAGCAAAACTCGTTACTGGCGCGTCTTGCGGTTAATTGTGATTATTAAATATTAAGTAAAAGACGAGCTGGATCTTCGAGTAACTCTTTAACACTCACCAAAAACTGTACGGAATCTTTACCATCAATCAGACGATGATCATAAGATAAGGCCACATACATCATAGGACGAATAACAATTTGCCCTTTTTCCACCACAGGCCGATCTTCAATTTTGTGCATTCCCAAAATACCTGTTTGGGGTGGATTTATAATTGGAGTAGCTAATAATGAACCAAATACACCACCATTTGTAATAGTAAATGTTCCACCTTGCATTTGTTCCATAGACAATTTACCTTGTCGCGCTTTTGTAGCTGCGTCATTAATTGCCATTTCAATTTCCGCCATGCTCATTTGATCCACATCACGAATCACAGGAACCACTAAGCCTCGTTCAGTAGATACAGCGATACCAATATCATAGAAACCATGATAAACCACATCTTGACCATCAATCGAGGCATTCACTGCAGGAAAACGCTTTAATGACTCGACTACTGCGGCCGTGAAAAATGACATAAAACCAAGTTTTACACCGTGCTTTTTCTCAAAACTATCTTTGTATTGAGCACGTAACTCCATGACTGCTTTTAAGTTGACTTCATTAAACGTAGTCAGCATGGCTGCATTATGTTGGGCTTCTAATAAACGTTCAGCAATCTTGGCTCTTAAGCGAGTCATGGGTACACGACGCTCTTCGCGTGAACCACTTGCCATTGATGCAGAGACAGGTTCTTTTTTAGCGTTCTCAAGCTTGGCTGATTTTTCTCTATTTGATTTGATGTATGCAAGAACATCTTCTTTAGTGACTCGGCCCTCTTTACCACTTCCCTGAATCTGACCGGGTTGTAAATCATGTTCAGCCATCATACGACGCACTACAGGACTGCTATATTTATCTTCTTTAGCAGAAACCACCTCGTCACTTATGCTCTCGTTTTTACCTTTAGCGGCAGGAGTTGCGGTAATTGCAGCCCCTTCTGTAATCTTTGCAAGTAATTGGCCAGAGGTTACTGTATCATTAACCTGAAACATTATTTCAGAAAGCACTCCATCTACTGGAGACGGAACTTCGAGCACTACTTTATCCGTTTCAAGATCTAATAAATTCTCATCACGAGTGACTTTATCCCCTACTTTTTTATGCCATGCCGCTACAGTTGCATCCGCAACAGACTCAGGCAGAACAGGTACTTTGACTTCAATAGACATGGTTATACCTTCTTATTTTATAATATTATTAAATTTTGATTTATCCCAACAACGCCTGTTCAACTAAGGCCAACTGTTGTTGTGCATGCAATGCTGAACTTCCTACTGAAGGAGCTGCAGCAAATTCCCGCCCCGCATAACTTAGTGTTTGTTCAGGACGCAGACAATCTCTCACATTGTGCTGAGAGGAGAACCATACACCTTGGTTTTGTGGCTCTTCCTGACACCAAATTACTGCTTTGGCATTTGGATAATTATTTATCTCAGCAGTAAGTGCTTTTTTGGGGAATGGGTATAATTGTTCTATACGAATTATTGCACAATGATTCAATTTTTTGTCACGTCGCATTTGCAATAAATCATAATAAACCTTTCCACAACATAACACCACCTTGGTAACTTTTTTTACATCTAAAGCATCAATTTCCGGAATAATATTATGAAATGTCCCTTTAAATAAATCGTCCAAAGGAGAGACAGCTAATTTATGACGCAATAAACTCTTAGGTGTCATGACAATCAACGGCTTTCGGAAATTACGAATCACTTGTCTTCTTAACAAGTGAAATATTTGCGCTGGCGTAGTAGGAGTACATACTTGAATGTTATGTTGAGCACACAGTTGCATGAACCGTTCCAAACGGGCAGAAGAATGTTCTGGACCCTGTCCTTCGTAACCATGAGGTAACAACATCACTAAACCACACAAACGACCCCATTTTTGTTCACCCGAACTAATAAACTGGTCGATTACTACTTGAGCACCATTAGCAAAATCACCAAATTGTGCTTCCCAAAGTACCAGAAAATTAGGTTCAGAAGAAGCATAACCGTATTCAAAAGCTAATACAGCTTCTTCAGACAAAACTGAATCGATTACACAAAAAGATCTATTTTGTTCATTATTTATATGCTCTAACGGTGTAAAAATGTCACCATTCTCAACATCATGCAAGACAGCATGGCGATGAGCAAAAGTTCCACGACCACTATCTTGACCTGATAAACGAACCCCATAACCTTCTTGAACCAAACTCGCATAAGCCATAATTTCAGCATAACCCCAGTTCATCGGGATCTCACCGGCCGTCATTTTATCGCGTTCGCTTAATAAGCGTTGAACAACAGGATGTAAGCTAAAATTTGCAGGTAAATCATTTAATTGTTTGGCAAGCTTTTGTAAATTGGCCTGGGTAATACTCGTATCGGCTTTATCGGTCCACTTGGCATTAATGTAAGGTGTCCAATCTTTTGCGAACTTACCATCATAATCACCATAAACCACGTCAACTACTGCTTTACCTTGATCCAGACCATCACGGTAGGCCTCTATTAATTGCTCAGCATCTTTGCTCTTAATTAATCCTTGCTGAATGAGTTGCTCTGCGTATACTTCTCGTAGCGGACGCATGGATTTAATTTTTTTATACATCTCAGGCTGCGTTACTGCCGGTTCATCAGCCTCATTATGACCATGGCGTCGGTAACACACAAGATCAAGTACCACATCACGGTTAAATTTCATTCGGAATTCAAACGCAATTTGGGTGGCAAATACCACTGCCTCAGGATCATCACCATTTACATGAAGCACTGGTGCCTGCACCATTTTAGCTACATCAGTACAATACATTGTAGAACGAGCATCCAGAGGGTTACTGGTGGTAAAACCAATTTGATTATTAATGACTATGTGTACCGTCCCACCAGTTGCATACCCTCGCGCTTGCGAAAAATTAAAAGTTTCCATAACTACGCCTTGGCCAGCAAAAGCAGCATCGCCATGGATGACCACAGGCACTACTGAATCTTTTTTTACTAAATCATTACGACGACGTAAACGTGAACGAACAGAACCTTCCACTACAGGACCAATAATTTCTAAATGGGATGGATTAAATGCTAAAGCCAAGTGCACTATAGAACCAGATTCTGTTCTAACATCAGAAGAAAAACCCAGATGATATTTTACATCACCAGTGCGCTCTAACTTAATTTTACCTTCAAACTCCTGGAAAAGCTCTTTGGGCTCCTTACCCAATACATTAACTAACACATTCAAACGCCCGCGGTGTGCCATCCCAATGACTAACTCTTTTACATTATCTTTTCCGGCACAACGAATAATTTCCTTCATTAAAGGAATTAATGAATCCCCTCCTTCAAGAGAAAAACGTTTTTGTCCAACATAACGAGTACCTAAATAACGCTCCAGACCATCCGCAGCAATCAAATCTTTTAAAATTTCTATTTTTTTTTCTGGATTAAAAATAGTTTGTCCATGCGTCGTTTCCATTTTATTTTGTAACCATGCAATTTCCTGAATATCAGAAATATGCATGTATTCAATACCAATACTGCCACAATAGGTTTCATGCAATGCATTATAGAGTTCCTCTAAGGACATTTCATGACTATTAAAGGAAGTTTTAGCAAAAAACTTACGGCTTTTCTCCGTATTCGATAAATGATGGTATGCTAAATCTAAATTGGGTACCACTGGACGATGGGTCATGTCCAAAGGATCAAGTTTTGCCGCAAGGTGACCTAATGCTCTAAAATCATTAATTAAACTGGCGACTTGATATTGTTGGCTATCCGCTGATTCCACAACGTGCGTAACCTTCTTGTTCGCATTCTGTAAAAAATACTCACGAACATCACGATGAGACAATTCTTGGTTACTGTTATTCACCTTTGGTAAGGCAGTAAATACTGCTCTCCAATCGGCAGGAACTGAATCCGGATCATCAAGATAATCTTCATAAAGGCTATCAACATAGGCCATACTTCCACCCGACAAATAGGAAGAAGCCCATTCATTTTGCAGATTGGAACTACTCATAATTTCTCTCCAAAGGGTGTAACTAATTCAAAACGCTCTTCGCTCAAAAAGAAAAGAAGATCACAATTGACTAATTACCTTGATCACGTTTCCTGCCTCAACATTTGCATGCGAATTTCTGCAATTGCTTTTGTTGGATTGAGTCCCTTCGGGCAAACATTCGTGCAATTCATAATAGTACGACAACGAAACACGCTAAATGGATCTTGTAATTTATCCAAACGATGATCTGTAGCCGTATCACGACTATCTGCTAAAAATCTTCTTGCCTGTAATAATCCGGCAGGACCGACAAATTTTTCTGGATTCCACCAGAAAGAAGGACATGAACTGGTGCAACATGCACACAAAATACATTCATATAATCCATCAAGTTGAGCTCGTTCTTCTGGAGATTGCAAACGCTCCTGGGCTGGTGCAACCTGATCATTTTGCAAATAAGGCTCAACTCGTTCATATTGTTGATAAAACTGCGACATATCGACGGCCAAATCGCGAATTACCGGAAATCCCGGCAAAGGACGAATCACAATTTTATCTGTTTTTAATTCAGAAATATGAGTAATGCACGCTAAACCGTTAGTCCCATTAATGTTCATCCCATCAGAACCACATACTCCTTCACGACATGATCGTCGGTAAGTAATAGAAGGATCTTGTTCTGCTTTTAAGCGTTCCAGCAAGGTAAGTAGCATGGGATCGCTTTTAGCAGGTATCGCCAATAGATAATCTTTCATGTAAGGTTTCGCATCGACCTCAGGATTATAGCGATAAATTGATAATGTCAAATTTCTATTATCTGCCATGTGAAATATCCTCTTTAGTAAATGCGTTCTTTTGGCTCAAAAGGCGCAATATGTTTGGGTGATGTATTAACTGGGCGAAAATCGATTACCTCACCCTCCTCAAAATACAGTGTGTGTTTAATCCAGTTTGCATCATCACGCTTTGGATAATCTTCACGACTGTGCGCTCCACGACTTTCAGTTCGGATAAGTGCAGAATGTGCTGTTGCATAGGCCGTTGCCATTAAATTATCTAATTCCAATGCACTGACACGCTCTGTATTAAAAACATGGCTTTTATCGTCTAATTTGGCATTCGCCAATCGCTCACGTAGAGCTTGTAAGCGTTTTAGACCTGACTCCATCACTTCACCCGTGCGAAATACCCCAAAATCTTCTTGCATCACGCGTTGCATTTCATCATGAATTACAGCTATATTCTCACCATTTTTTGAATTATTCCAGCGGTTATAACGCACTAAAGATGCAGCAATATCCTCATCACTGATGTAGGTCATGTCGGGTAATTGATTTGATTGCCATAGTTCTTCAACATGCAGGCCCGCAGCGCGACCAAATACAACTAAATCTAATAAAGAATTACCACCTAAACGATTTGCACCGTGTACAGAAACACAAGCACACTCACCTACAGCATAAAGACCTTCTACTAGATGCTCTTTACCCTTAGTTTTAGTAATTACCTGTCCATACATATTGGTAGGAATTCCTCCCATGCTGTAATGACATGTTGGCACGACAGGAATAGGATCCACAATAGGATCAACTCCTGCGAATTTAATGGACAATTCACGGATTCCAGGGAGACGCGATTTAATGAGATCTGCACCTAAGTGATCCAATTTTAACTTAACATAGTCAAGTCCTTTAGGATCAAAACCTTTACCAGCGCGCATTTCCAAAGCCATAGACCGTGCAACCACATCACGAGAAGCCAAGTCTTTGGCGCGAGGCGCATAACGTTCCATAAAACGTTCGCCGTCTTTATTAATCAGATAACCACCTTCACCGCGACAGCCTTCAGTTACTAAAGTTCCTGCCCCAGCTATTCCTGTAGGATGGAACTGCCACATTTCCATATCCTGTAATGGGATACCTGCTCTTAAAGCCATACCCAAACCATCGCCAGTATTAATAAAGGCATTCGTTGTGGATTGATAAATACGGCCTGCCCCACCCGTGGCCACAATACATACTCGAGATTGGAAAAACACCACCTCACCCGTTTCAATGCTCATTGCGGTAATGCCAGAGATACAACCTTGAGCATTTTTAACAAAATCAAGCGCATACCATTCACTAAAAATATGAGTTTTAGCTTTCAAATTTTGTTGATATAGGACATGCAATAAAGCATGTCCAGTTCTGTCTGCTGCAGCACAAGTACGAGCAGCTTGCTCACCACCAAAATTTTTCGATTGACCACCAAACTGACGCTGATAAATTTTACCATTATCCATACGTGAAAACGGCAAGCCCATATGCTCTAATTCATAGACTGCTGCTGGACCTGTTTTACACAGATATTCAATACTGTCTTGGTCACCAATATAATCAGCACCTTTTACCGTATCATACATATGCCAGCGCCAATCATCCTCATGTGAATTTCCCAAGGCACAGGTGATGCCGCCTTGAGCAGAAACTGTGTGAGAGCGCGTGGGAAACACTTTAGATAAGAGTGCAACTTTTAAGCCCGAATTGGCCATCTGTAGTGCTGCGCGCATTCCAGCACCGCCCGCACCAATAATTACCGCATCAAATGTATTACGTGCAATAGCCATACTTTACCGCCCCCAAAGAATCATAAGGCCCCAAATCAATTGACTAAAGAGCCATAGTACAACAAGCATTTGTACTGATAAACGCAACACAGTACATTTCATATAATCTGTAGTCACCGTCCAAATACCTATCCAAGCGTGTAATGTAAACGCTAGTAATGCGATGGCAGTAGCAATTTGCACGAGAGAACAGGCAAATAAAGCGTGCCATTGCTCATATCTCAATGCAGGATGCAACAATAAAAACCCCAAAATAAACACTGTATACATCGCAAAATAAAGTGCAGTAATTCTTTGAATTAACCAATCTTTTAACCCATTGCCGGTTAAGCTGGTGACATTCGTTACCATATCCAGAATCCTAGAAAAATTGTCAAAATAATGGCAAGAACAATCACTAGAATAGCCGTACGCCGACCAACACAAAGATGCTCACCAAATCCCAAATCCATAATCATATGCCGAATACCTGCAAGCAGATGATAAATCAATGCTGCTCCAAAAGCCCATAACACTAATTTATAGCACGGATGAGTTAATAAAATTTTCATCTGCGCAAAGGACTCTTCCGATTGCATTGACTGTCCAAAAATAAACAACATAATTGGCAATAATAAGAATAAAACCACCCCTGAAATCCTATGTAACAAAGATGCTATTGCCATAGGGGGATATTTTAAACTACCCAAATCAAGATTAACGGGCCTTTTCTTGTTCACTGTACGTTTCTTCCTTAATTAGAAAAATTTATAAAATATAACTACTCAATCGCCATATAAAAATCTTGGCGAACGGCCAGATTTAAGTCTAGGTGGAACATACACCTCATCAAAAAAACGCAGTAGAGATAACTACGTAAGCATTATTCAATAAGGTGTTCGTTCAAGTTGCGTCAAATAGAGCAGTTCCTTGATACGGAGTAAGCAGTTACATAAAACGATACATAAATGTGAAGTATAACACTCTGTTTTTATCACGCAAGATTAAGCCATGCTCAGTAGACGATATAGTACCCATTAAGTAGGTAAATGATGCAAAATTCATGCAGTTCAACCATAAGAATTTGACAATTATTTGAGCTTTATTCCAGTGGTTTCGCGTGACTGTCGGAATATTGAACGTGGCGCCTCAAGAGGATAACCAAATTTTTCCGCATTTTGTTTGACGATTTGTAAATAACGCTCACCCCATTCACCAGGATCAAAGTTAGTTACTACTACATTGTAAGGCAGATTGATAATGGATTCAAAGGCCTTTCGTTGTGGAAGCAAATGCCCCCCAAAAGCAACCTGAACTTCGGTTTCAGGGTCTATTCCTCCTGATTTTAGACGTTCAACTAGAAGATAAATTATTTTTTCTATGGTCATATATAATTTACACATAGACATACCCACATTCATCATGTTCTCGCCCTTAGAAGTGGATAATTTCGAGCCTGTATCATGAATATCATAAACAAACTCAAATTCATGAGTACCCGTTATTAGCTCGGGTTTAATCACTACTGGTGGATAAATCTTTGGAATAGACGGAGAAATAATAAATAGATGGAAATCAGCCCAATGTCCCCAGATTTGGTAAACTCGCTCCACTAAAGCTACGGGATCATTCAAATCTGCTGTCATTTCCAGTTTTCTCAGATCTAAATCATTTTCGTCGTGATCACCAGGAAGATCGGGATGTTCTTCAATGTCTGATTCTGCCATGTGCTTACCAAATTATGCAAACTATATAACTATATTAGACCAAATTTAACGCATGAGCACGAAAGATAAAAGGGCTAACGATAAAAAAAGATAAAATTAAAAGATCCAGCAGCTTAGCTACTTGATTGTTGGATTTTTCGTTTACCGATTGCTACTAGCTTGTATCTTCCAAATAACGCACAAAATATATCCATTTTTAATAATTAGTCATTAAAAAACGATTGTTTAATAACTTATTGATTTTAATTAATAAATATATAGCTAAAAATTTGAATATATTTTACAATTCCAAATGATCATTATTTAAACTTTCAGTTTTTTTAATGTTTTCATCGCTCTAAAAAAACCTTAGTGGTTCTTATTTTTATAAAGAGAGAAACAATATGGAACGCAATTTTTTTGTCCCTTCATCATTTATACCTTCAAAAGAAACGTCAATTGACTTGTCTAAGATAGTAAAGGAATTAACAGAAGAAATTAATAATTTTAAGAAAGATAAGTGGAAAATTACAAGCAATAAAATTGAAATTAATAATCAAATACATGAAATCGAATGCTTGAAAAAAAACATTGTAAACGAGCTAAAAAAACTTTCAAATGTCCCTCTAACCTCACTTGAGCTTTTATTAGGAGGAGGTTCACCATCACCTTCTGAACAAAAAGTAATGAATCAAACCAAACCACCCGATTTAAAAGACCTTCAAATGGGTATGCAAACATTAGGAAGAATGAGTAAAAAATCGACGCTAACAAAAGTCCAAGGGTTAAACTCACAAAAAATGGAGGGCACAGACAAAATTAAGAAATTATATAGAGAACTGGCACTAGAAGAAGCTCATCAAAAAGTGTATCAGCAAATATTGGAGAGCCAAAGTGATACGATTGAAAAATTAAATAAGTTCAAAGCAGAAATGCAAAATAAGTTAACAAAAGTAAAAGTGAACGTTGCTTCTGAATTATCAAAAAATGAAGAAAAAAAGCTCGAAACCAGGAACTTATCAACGAGCCCAAGGATATTTTCTATTTCTACGCCACCACCACCACCTCAAATGCCACCACCACCACCTCAATTTTCTCTTTTTCTTCCTACGCATAATCTCACTACAAGTAATAATAAAGCGATACTACGAACGCCCGAACAGAATTTGCAATCCTGTTTGAATGAGCCTGATACATATATACCTATAAAACCAAAAACAATTAAAACGGCTGAAAAAACTCCAATATCTGAAGAGAGTGTTAAACAAAAACATGCACAAATGGAGAAAAGAAGGGGCGAAAAAGTAATAAACGATTTTTTGACTAATAAATTACACGATATAATAACAAAAATAAATAAAGGATTGAAAACTATTGATTTTTCAGAAAATCAAAAGAAATTAGTTGCTTCAATAGGCATGCCTAAATTTTTTGAGTTAAGAAAAATTTTAATAAACAAAGATGAGGTATCAAAATTTATTAATGCCAGTGAACAATGCACTGCTACCTTAAAATCAATTGCAAAAGAAATTATCAATCAAGAAAATTTAGCGGCTCAAAGAACACTAGAAGCTCAAAAAAAAGAGGAGGAGAAAAAAAGAGTAAACGAAGAAATAAAAAGAGCTGAGGCTAAAAAAATAGAAGAAGAAAGAAAAGCGGCAGAGAGACAAAAACTATTATTACAACTAGATATAGTGAAGCCCTATGTAAATCCAGATGACCTAATAAATAAACAATTACAATTACAATTACAATTAGAGAAAAATACAGTACTTAAGAAAGAGGATTTGGATAAGCATGATCTTTTTCTAAAGAATGTAGATTTTAAGTTAAAGGATATAGGTTTCAAATCAAAGAATGTAGATCCTCCGTCAAATGATTCGGTCACTAAGGTAAATTTTACGTTAAATGAATGCTTTAAATTTAAAATTGCAACGCTCCCTCAAACTGCAGAGAGAACCACAGCAGAAGTAGACCAGCTAAATAGAGAAGTAGTGGCATTTGAGGCATTATTAATCAAAGTCGGATTTGACTATAATTTAAATAATATTCATGATAAAAATCAGGCATTGCTTAAAAAAGGCTATTCTGAAGCAGCAGAGGAGGCTTGGAGTATTTATGAGAAATTAACTTCCAATAAAAAGAAGTTACTTGAGCAAAAAATAAATGTAAATCAATTTGTAGAGCTATGTAATGAAGTCATTGATTCTCAAAAAACAAAAAATCTATCTGAGCACCGGGGTATATTAAAATACATCGCAGTGATTCTAATCGTTTTTTCTTTTTTAATTA
Organism: Legionella sp.; assembly: GCF_049790535.1. GTDB lineage: Bacteria > Pseudomonadota > Gammaproteobacteria > Legionellales > Legionellaceae > Legionella. Next base: position 1,693 of record NZ_JBAQZB010000131.1, on the reverse strand, counting down.
AAACAGATTCTATGAAAATAGTTGACGATATTAGAAAAATATTAGATACAATTAAAGATGAATATGAGAAGGAAGGGCAAGAAGTAGGCAAAGTACGATTAAATTTATGATCTCACCCCCGATATTATAAGCTAGGAGAATTTAGTAGTAACTCCCAAGTGAGCCATGACTGATGGAATAGTCATGCCGTTTACTGACATCTTCGACAAGAAAACGCAAAACCAAGCCATGCTCTGTAGTAACACTGTACGCTAAGCCTCTTTGGATGAAAGATGTTGAACTCCATCAATTTCAATAGCAACTCGTGTGTCAAGGCAGATCAGATCTACTTCCACACTCCCCAAATCATAGCCTGATTATATTATTGTCATTTTTATATGAGGCTATATGATATTAAAAAATTGCAGCAATAGACTTAGGAGAGTAGAAAATGATTAGAAAATTTTACGTTTTTTATGTACTATTTATTTTTCAAATACCGCACGCGGCTTCTATCCCTGTAGATCGGCAATTGCAAGACATTCAAAAGAAAGTGAGCATGCTCGCTAATATCGACAAAATGGCTACTCAAGTTAGTCAATCTATGTTACCTAGCCCTTATGATTATTTACTAACTCAACCATTAATGACTATAGGAATAGAAAAATATTATCAGCGTACACCCATTATTCAGACGATTTATGCTAAAAAGAATCAGTATGACAATACCTATTATCGAGCAGTTATAATGTTATTGGATCATAACAAAACGAGAAATAATGTAGCTCTCGCACAAAAAAAGAAAGAGATAATGGTAGTTGAATTAGCTTTTATTACGATGAACTTTAACGAATTACCCAAAAAAGTAATAGCAGACGTGCTTAATACAAATATTCCTTTTGGTACATTATTACTGAAAAATCATATAAAAACTCTCTCGACCAGTCGCAGTTATTTTTCAGTCAAATGTAATGAAATACTTTCCTCGGTAACGCATTGTAACTTAAACAGTCAAGTGTGTGATCGTACCAGTACTCTCACTCGAACTGACAATAATCAATGGATTGCGCATGTTGTGGAGATTTTACCTGGATTTCTAAGATAAAGCAGGTCTAGCAAGAGGTACAAAAGGACCGTTTTTCATTTAGAAAAAAATTATTAGCGGATGGCGGCGGGAGGCTGCGCAATTCACCTGCTTGTTTCAGCTCAGCTAAGGTATAAAATGAAAATTCGCGTCAAAGATGAGAACAGCACTGATCTGTCGACAATTTGTCGACAGTTGAAATTAAAAGCACCAGACGGAAAAACGCGGGCAACAGATTGCGCTAACACGTAAGGTTTATTCAGAATTATTCAAATTATTCCAATATCCTCACAAACTAAACCTTACTTCGCCTACTTCATGCACTTCCTTTTCATATTCATCCTTCTCATATTCATCTTTAATTGAATCGAATATTTTTCCAATATCGTCAACTATTTTCATAGAATCTGTTTTAATTAAAACAGAAAAAACGATTAGAATCACTGCGATGTATTTTAATATACCCCGGTGCTCAGATAGATTTTTTGTTTCTTGGGAATCAATGGTCTTTTTACATAGCTCTACAAATTGATTTACATTTATTTTTTGCTCAAGTAACTTCTTTTTATTGGAAGTTAATTTCTCATAAATACTCCAAGCCTCCTCTGCTGCTTCAGAATAGCCTTTTTT
>NZ_JBAQZB010000130.1:0-15938 GCF_049790535.1 Legionella sp. | reverse complement strand
GCCTAAAGCAAGGCTACCTCCTTTAATATTTATTTTTTGTGGGTCAATACTGCCTAGCGGTTGTTTGGTACCTAAAACAGTCTGACAATATTCGGCCGATTCCCATGCTTTTAAGGTGCATAAAACCTGGCCAGCAAAAGCTTCATGAATTTCGTAATAGTCAAAATCATGTAATGTAAGTTTATTTCTTTCCAGCATTCGGCTAACTGCAATAGTAGGCGCCATAAGTAATCCAGCTCCATGAACAAAATCTACCGCAGCCACTTCGCAGTCAACAAAATAAGCTAAAATATTCTGATTCTTTGCTTTAGCCCATGCAGGAGAACTTAATAATACTAACGCAGCACCATCAGTTAAAGGAGTGGAGTTCCCAGCGGTAAGACTACCCTTTTCTGATGAGTCAAATACCGTTTTTAAACGTGATAGTTTTTCCATAGTTGTGTTATTGCGTGTAATCGTATCGCGTTTTAATTCATTTACTTGAGTTATTAAATCGTCATAAAATCCGGCAGCGTAGGCTTGAGCTGCATTTTGATGGGAACGAAGGGCCAATTCATCTTGAGCTGTGCGTGAAATATGCCATTCTTTTACCATCAATTCACAATGTTGACCCATTGATAATCCAGTCTTTGGTTCTCGTACTTCGGGCAATAGTGGTTTTAGCATGCCAAATCTGAATTTCTTAAGAGCAGCTATTTTTTCTTTTAAGCTATGTGCTTGATGCCAATGAATTAAGAAATGAGTAAGCGTTCTTTGAGTAATTAATGGAATGTCGGAGTTTGTATCAGTGCCGCCTCCTATACCGACCTCAATCTGTTCTGCTGCAATTTTTAAAGCAACAAGATTAATCGCCTCAAGTCCTGTACCACATGCACGTTGAATGGTTAAACCAGGAGTTTCTGGAGAGAGTTTGCTACTTAAAACAACTTCGCGCGCAAGATTCCAATCAAAGGGATGATTCATTACCGCTCCTGCAATTACATCACCCAATAATTGATTTTGCAGTTGATTTCTTTTTATTAAATCAGCCAAAGTTATTCCCAACAAATCTTGATTGGATTTACCTAGATAATGAGATTGTGATTTGACAAAAGGGGTACGCGCACTATTAATAATAGCTACTTTTTTCTTAAAATTCATATTAACTCCATTTAATTCTCTTGATCATGCTAGCACGAATTTAATCATACTGTGAATTGCTCTTAAATAACGAAGATAACTAAAGAAAAAGGTATTTTCAGTATTATTGATATTACCCAATCTGTAGGAATTCTTCCTATAGATGTTCAGAAATGGGATACTGATTTTATTATTGGCTCCAGCTTAAAATGACTATGAACAATTTACCCCTGTTGATGTAGGTTGGTTCTCACAAGATATTCCTTTAATTTAAATATTCATGATTTTCACTATGCAAAGACAGCACTACGATTTTTAGGTGGAACTCCATCGGTATTTCCATTGTATTTAGCAAACTCAGGGATTGAAACAATCCTAAATATTGGAATAAATACCATTTATAAACATAATCAAATATTATTATTAAATAGCGCCCAAGAATATGCTTTAAATGTATTATCGTCACAAGACCCTTTATATTGTCGTGGAACATTTGTTATAAAATTTTCTGAGCCAGAGAAGGCCATAAAATTCTTTAAAAAACATCATATCATGGTAGACAGCCTATATAAATTTGGCATGCGTTATCACATATTTACAATATAAATGATGAAATAAATAGGATGGCTGAGGTTCTAAAAAAATTAGCATAAAATGTGAATAAAATTGGTCGCATATGTGCTATTGTTCATTATGTTAAATAATAGTACAAAGTCAATAAACACTCTTTTTATTACTAAAATGCCCAGCAAAAACATGCTCCCCATTGCCAAGAACCATGAGGACAAGAAAGAGTAGTAGAATGATGATGGTGACAGAATTTGTGGTTAATTGATGCGAGTACTTTTTTTCTATGATAACCACTATAATAGTTAACTGGAGACCAAGAGGGACTAACTGGTGGAAGTGAAGGATTATATTGAGAAAAACTATCGCAAGCATGGACAATTTGCCCACCAACCACCGTCATTAACGAATAAATGTTTTTAATGTCCTCTTCTGGTACCAAAAAGAAATCTTTGGACAAAACAGCAAAATCTGCTAATTGATTAGGTAGAAAAGAACCTTTCATATCCTCTTCTTTAGAAAACCAAGCACTTCCTTTAGTATAAAGCTCCAAGGCTTTTTCCCTAGAAAGGATATTGTCTTTATTGTAAAGTGATTGTCCACCTACAGTTTTTCCAGAAATTAACCAATAAAGACATAACCATGGGTTATAACTCGAAACTCGCGTTGCATCTGTACCAATACCAATTGGAATTCCTGCCTCAAGAATTTTGCTAATTGGCGGGGTTCGTAAGGTTTGTTCTTTCCCATAGCGTTCACTAAAATACTCTCCTTGAAAAGCCATCCTGTTTTGGATCGCTATACCACCCCCTAATTTTTTTACTCGCTCAATAGAATGATCAGAAATAGTTTCTGCATGATCGAAAAACCAATGTAATTTATTAATAGGGTGCTCTGAATGGATTTCTTCGTAAACAGTTAGGGCCCTAGTAATTGATTCGTCATATGTTGCGTGCAATCTAAAAGGCCATTTATTTTCTGCCAGAATCCTCACAATAGGTTTTAGCTGTTCTTCCATTACAGAAGGTAAGTCAGGTCGCGGTTGTAAAAAGTCTTCAAAATCGGCGGCTGAGAAAACAAGCATTTCGCCAGCCCCATTATGGCGATAATAATCATTACCTTGTTGGTATTTAGAAGTTTTTGTCCAATGGGTAAAATCCTCTAGTTCATGATCGGGCCTTTGTGTAAATAAATTGTAAGCTATTCTTAAAGTTAATTTATTCTCTTCATTAAGTTGTTGAATTATTTCATAATCCTCTGGATAATTTTGAAAACCCCCACCAGCATCAATTACACTGGTTATACCAAGTCGGTTTAATTCGCGCATAAAATGTAAAGTGGAATTGATTTGATCTTCACGTCTAAGTTTGGGACCTTGAGCTAAAGCAGAATAAAGTATAATGGCGTTAGGATTGGCAATTAACATTCCAGTAGGATTACCTTTTTTATCACGCTGAATTAGGGTTCCTGGCATTTCTTTCGTATTTTTATCATATCCAATGGCATTCAGGGCTGCTCTATTAAGCAAGGCTCGATCATAAAGATGAAGAATAAAAACAGGAGTGTCTTTTGAAACTGCATTGACTTCATTTAAGGTCGGCATTCTTCTTTCTTTGAATTGAAATTCAGTCCAGCCCCCAACCACTCGAACCCATTGTGGCGCTGGCGTACGATCGGCTTGTTCTTTAAGTAAAAATAATGCTTCATTAAGTGTATTAATACCATCCCAACGTAGCTCCATATTGAAATTTAGCCCACCACGAATTAAGTGGATATGAGAATCATTTAATCCTGGAATCACCGTTTTTTGCAACAAATCAACCAATAAAGTTTTGGTAGTTTTTAATTTTATAACCTCTGCATCAGAACCTAATTGAACAAATTTATTATTTTTAATGGCAATGGCAGTTATTTTTTTATTACTGATACCTGAGCCTTTAAAATTTCCGTTGTAATAAATTGCATCCATAAGGAGGTTCCCCTTGATTAACCCAGAATTAAAGAAACCATTTACCTAAGATATTGCTCCGACTATATCAGGAAGGGCTTAAGGAGTAGTTTCTTACCTGTTTCTTAAAGCTATATTATTTAACTATTTTACCTTTCCATTCGCTTCGTGACCTTTGTTTATGAACCATTGTATAAGCATAATCAACGCCCATGCCGTAGGCACCACTAAATTTTTTTACAATGTTCATGACATCATCATAGGTATCTTTTTTTGCCCAATCACGTTGCCACTCAAGAAGTATTTGTTGCCAAGTTACAGGGACAACTCCAGCCTGTTGCATTCGATTCATGGAGGATTGTTGTGCTATTTCACTTGTGCCACCACAAGCATCTTCAACTACATAAATTTCATAACCATCTTGCATTGCTGAAAAAGCACACATGTTGATACATACTTCAGTCCACAATCCTGCAAGAATTAACTTTTTTCGGCCTGTACTGTTAACATGTTGCCTTACTTGTTGGGAGTCCCATGAGTTCATGCTGCTACGTTCAATTACGTCATTTTTAGGGAATACATCGAGTATTTCTGGCCATATAAAACCACTAAAACTTTCTGTCTCCACAGAGGTAAGAATAGTAGGGACCTGGAATAATTTTGCAGCGTTAGCCAAGGCTACAGCATTATTCTTCAAAGATTGCCGATCAATACTCACAACACCGAAAGCCATTTGTGGTTGATAATCAATCATTAATAAAACTGAATTTTTGGGAGTTAATAGCTCAATTTTTTTGTCCATAACATTTTCCTTGTATGATTGTTTTAACCCATCAGATTAGTATGTTAAATATAGACCACAGTTCTTATTTTGAACAAAATTGTCTATTTTGAGATACAGAGGAAAATTTTCGGATTATAATTTTCTTTATTTGTACACACAAAGGATGTGTATAACTTAATCATTATTTTGCAAGGAGTAGCAAATGAAAAAAATTGGAATAGGGGTTTATATTCTCTTTATGTTGTCACATTGGTCGGTAAATGCAGCTCAAAATAAGGGTTTTGCTGTTGGAGCTCAATATGACACAGCTCATGTTTATGTTGTACCAGAAGAATTTGACCGATTTATTACTAGTTTTACTGCAACGTTGGGTGGAAAGACTTCAAAACAAGACATTTTTCAAGTAACTCCAACGCCTAGTCAAACTATGTCGCAGCTGGTGCTGACACCGGCAGGTACTATATCTGTATTTGGTTTCAAAACTCCGATTCCTTATCCTTTTGGAGCTGAGCGTACTGGTTACCTAGTGAATGACTTTGATAAAGCTATCTCTGCAGCGCGTGCTGCAGGAGCAGATGTTATTGTAGAACCATTTCTTGATCCCATAGGCCGAGATGCAATTATCCAATGGCCTGGTGGCGTGAATATGCAAATCTATTGGCATAATACTCTGCCTAATTATGCTCCATTAACCTCAGTTCCAGAAAATAGAGTGTACCTTTCTCCCAATCGTGCAAACTCTTTTATCAAGAGTTTCACGCATTTTGCTAATGGGAAAATCTTATCAGACGATAGCAGGGTGCCAGGGAATGAGATTGGTTAACAGCCTGGAACTACTTATAGATGAGTGGCTATTGAATCTGGTTTTGGAAAAATGCTTGTTATTGTTACTAATGGGCATTTAACTTGGCCTTATGGACGTGAATTTACAGGGTATGAGGTAGACAATTTGAAAGAAACACTGACTAAAGCAGAAACAGTTGGAGTGAATATTCTTATTGCACCTTTTGTATCGGGACAACGTACTTCAGCCATAGTTAAATTTCCTGGTGGTTATATTGCAGAAATTCATGAAATTTCAAAAAAATAGTAATTAAGGATGGACCATGTTAAATGAAGCCTAGATGTTTGCTAAGGTTCTAATTTTTTGCGTCTTAAAACATTAGCAAGTGCACAAGCAATAAATTGGCGAATGAAGAAAATTGATATTACACTTAAACAAAATGTCGATCAAAGTTGATAGTCAAATTAGTGATTGGCATGAATTGGAATATGCATTTGTTGGATACAAATACACAAATGGAATGAATTAATGAGTTATTTTAATACGAAAGACCCACTATGTGAACGTAAAAAATGCCCACGACAAATTAGCATTGAAATTATTCCGCGATCTGTTGACCTGGGTGGATTTCAAGTAGTGCGGGTATTGCCATCTAAAGAAAAAAGGACCGTAGGTCCATTTGTTTTCTGGGATCAGGCAGGTCCTGGGGAGTTTCTCACCGGCCAAGGGTTAGATGTAGGTCCGCATCCTCATATTGGTTTATCCACGATGACTTATTTGTTTGAAGGAATCATAGAACACCGAGATACACTAGGAAATCATCAAATTATTTTACCCGGAGATGTTAACCTGATGACAGCAGGGCGAGGAATTGCGCATTCAGAAAGAACACCACAACAAGAGCGTAAACATCCTCAGCATCTTTTTGGCATACAATGTTGGCTAGCTTTACCTCTAAATAAAGAAGAAATGAATCCTTCTTTTACTCATTATGATAACAGTATTATACCTACCAATATTGACACTAAGGATATCAATCTACGTATAGTTTCTGGCGAATGGATGGGAGTAAAATCACCGGTCATCACGCAAAATGACGCTTTATTTGTTGAATTCGCGCTTAGGAATTATGCCTCGATCAATGTCCCAGCAACAACAGAAGAACGCGCCATTTACATCTTAAGTGGAGAGATTATGATTAACAATGTTCATTTCAGTAGTAATAGAATGCTTATCCTTAAAACTGGTTTTGAAATCAAACTCAGTGCTGTCTCCAATGCAAATATTATTATCCTTGGTGGTACCGCACTTGAAGAACCGCGTTATCTTTGGTGGAATTTTGTGGCCAGTTCTAAAGAAAAAATAGAGCAAGCAAAATTGGATTGGACAGATGGTAAATTTGGAAAAATACCAGGTGATGATAAAGAATACATACCCTTACCTAAGTAGTAACAATCAAAAAGTGTATAGTTCGATCTAATGTTGATTTTATTTGAACTGACATCGCATAAGAAAAACAATTCTTCTCTACTCATTGCAAATAGTACTTATGCCACAGAAAATATAATAAGTGAGTGCATTTTCACATTAGCGATAAAATTTTTCTGCGTAAAAGAAGCTTAAACGAGAGTACCAATAATCAGTTGAAATTTGTTTTTTTATCAACATGATTGCTGCTCAATGTATTTAACGACATTCGTAATGGTATTCTGGCTGATCGTTCACAGTTCTTCTACGATCTCACCTTACCTTTTTACAGTTACAATTGCGCCTGGATTTAAGCTGGATATTGAGTTAGATAATAGTGAAGTAATCAAGCCCTGCTTTAGGTAATTTAAATTTGGCATAACACTTTATTTAATCCATAATTGCCTCTCTCATAAGTATAAGTGATATTTTAAAAGAGGTTGTAGATGGCTATTCCGAACTTTTCTCAATTATTACAAGATGTTTTGCAGGACGATGTAAGAGCTTGGGAGCAGTGGAGTAATTATCGACTATCCAATGCATTTTGTGAAAATTGTCTTAAAGAGACCATAACTATTCTTGAAGAAAAGCTCATCCAAAATCCCAATGATTCTCATGCTTTAGTCTTACGCGCTTATATGCATGAGAATGGCCAGGTAGGGTCAGTAAACTATACTGCTGCTATTACCCTTTATGAACGAGCTATTGAATTAGGTAATAATACAGCGATGAATAATCGCGCTTGTATGCATGAGAATGGTCAAGGTGGTCCAGTGAACTATACTGCTGCCATTGCTCTTTACGAGAGAGCTATAGAATTAGGTAATGATTTAGCAATGTATAGACGTGCTTCTATGCATCACAATGGCCAAGGTGGTCCAGTGAACTATGCTGCTGCTATTATTCTTTATGAGCGAGTTATTGAATTAGGTAATGATTTAGCAATGTATAGACGCGCTTCTATGCATCACGATGGCGAAGGTGGTCCAGTGAACTATGCTGCTGCCATTACCCTTTATGAGCGAGCTATTGAATTAGGTAATAGTTGGGCGATGAATAATCGCGCTTTTATGCATCAGCATAACCAAGGTTGCCCAATGAACTATGCTGCTGCCATTACTCTTTATGAGCGAGCTATTAAATTAGGTAGTAGTTTGGCGATGACTAATCGCGCTTACATGTATCAATATAGCCAAGGTGGTCCAATGGACTATGCTGCTGCTATTATTCTTTATGAGCGAGCTATTGAATTAGGTAATTATACAGCGATGACGTATCGTGCTTTAATGCATTACAATGGTCAAGGTGGTCCAGTGAACTATGCTGTTGCCCTGATTCTTTTTAAACAATCTTATTTTATTGGGCAGGATGTGAATATATTAAGCTTGTTAAAACAAATTTTTGAGCAGACAAAAAGTTTAGAGGCACTACATACACTGATGTTATGTTATTTAAAAAGCAATCAAATTGAAGCGGCAAAAGAATTGTTTGCACAACATCCCAATGAATTAAATTCACTTCTCTATCCATATATTCACCAATTGATTAATAAATTACCTGAGGAAGAACAATTCACACAGCTGCTAATTGATTTTGTCACGAAGATGAATGATGATTCGCGTTTACAATATATTCAATTTAAAATCGCTTTATATAACGAAGAAGAACAACAGGCCTTTGATTTATATACCACTTATTTAAAAGAAGTTTCTGAACTCACAGCGAGTGATTTTTATCGCCTGGGCACTTTTTGTCTGAGTGGTGTAGAAGGTTTATCTCCTAAACATAAAATTAAAAAATGGGAACAGGCTTGTGAGTTTTTTTTAAAAGGATTTCGTCAGGGTGATAAAGATCGTAAAACAATGTTAATTCACATCTTAAGCGCCAAAGAAGCTTTAGCAGCAGGTCTGCCTGCCCCTGAATATTGCCTGCAAAAAAACGACGATGAGTCAGAAAATCGCGCTCAAGAATTAATTAATCGTTTTTGCTATAAAATGCAGCAAAATTTATTGCGTGAAGCAAATAATCAGCAAAAAACAGCTTTATTAACATTTATTGAAATAAAAAAACATCTCCTACAAAAAAAGAAAGTCAGCAGTAAATCAATGAAGTTAGCCGAAAAGATAGTGCTGGAATTAAATCAGGATCCCTTAGAAATAATCTTAAAAAAACCGCACATTTTGAATCGCATTAAAAAAGATGGGGCTTTATATAAGATACTTAATGGTTTTTTTGCCCCAAACGATGATAATCCATTAAAATTAATAATAAATGAACGAGATTGCAAAGCAATAATAAAACAAACTAATAACGGAGAATCCATCTATCAGGTGTTAACCAGCGGTAAATGCATCTCATCCAAAGGCTTAAAAATACTTGCCCAACAACAAAGACAAACTCTGGATTATATCAAAGTGCTCTCTGGTACAGTACAACAAGAAGCTATAAAGAAAGCATTGGATAGTAATTCGTTATTAGGCCAATATTTTCACATTAAATGCGGCTTATTTTCATCTCACAGCACACCGCATACCTTAAAAGTCCTAAAACGGATGCAGGGGATGAAACCGTAGTTTTTATGTTTTTTTATTAATCCCTTTTCAGTACTAATTCATATTACAATTCAGTAAATTCCATACTGGATGGGCTTTTACATGGTGAGCATAGCAAACATTTATCATAATAGTTCCAGTGGTGATAATTTGGTTGCTATTGTAATTGAATAGTAACCAAATATTTGAGTTGTTTCAGGATTTGAAAAACCACAAGATAATAATAAGCCGGTAAGTTTTACTTTGTTTGCTGCGATTGATGATTTATAAACATTAAAAGATTAAAGCAAGCCGTAGCAAGAGGCGATAATCGTACAGGCCAAGGAAGGTCGAAGACCGAGGCCTGTAGTCCCTGGTAGCCTTAGGGCCGGATGTATTGTCGCAGGCAAAATATAAGGCATACGAAAAGGCGTCAGTCATTGTGGAAGTGCGTCCCGTAGGGGACTAAAAAATGAACGGACGCAGGACGGCCAGGGCCGCCGGAGGCATACTTGTCGCGTTGTGCGATTCGATTTCAGCCATGGATTGCTGAAATCTATCATGAGCTAGCGACACTATCGTTTATTGATACTTCCAAGCGCTCACTAAATTCGAGGGAGGTGAACAACATCATTGCCTAAACGGAATAATGCATTGTCGGTTCCACTGGATATTATTGCTTTTCGAACTCATTCTCATGCATTTTTGTCATATTATTCTTTCAATTTGCACCCTGAGAGTTCAATTTGGCGCGCTGATCTGCCCCTTAGGAGGCGCAAAGTTTTGAGTCCATATTAATTCGATAAGTTACAAAAAACCTTTAATAATAAGCTTGTTAACCTGTTGTCTTGTTTGGTATTGTCCGATAAAATGCATCTCAATCCAAATAATTTTAGGCACCTATATAGGTACCCACAATAGTGAATGGAACAATGAGCAAAAATATTATCGATGCTTCTTATATCACTTTTTTCAATAGCCTTAAACATCGAGTAGAAGCCTCTCGATATCGAGCTGTTCTTAAAGTTAATCAAGAAGTTATCTTACTTTACCATCACATAGGCACACAGATTCTGCAATCTCAAGCAGAACATGGATGGGGCGCTAAAGTTATTGACCAATTGAGTAAGGATTTAAAATCAGCTTTTCCAGAAATGAAAGGTTTCAGTTCTACTAATTTAAAGTATATGAAGCTATTTGCAGAGAATTTTACTCATGAGGAAATTAGTCAGCAGGCTGCTGACCAATTACCATGGTTTCATTTAGTAACTATATTAGTTGCCTGCAAAGAAAAACCTGCTCGTTCTTTTTACATGGATAAAGCGATAGCACATGGTTGGTCACGGCAACGTCTGGTGGCGCAAATAGAATCTAATTTATATAGCAGGGAAGGCAAAGCTATTACTAATTTTAACAATCAATTGTCATCGCCTCTCTCAGATCTTGCTAATAATACTCTCAAAGACCCTTATCTTTTTGATTTTCTTGGTTTAGGAAAAGATGCACATGAGCGCGAAGTAGAAAAAGCTCTTATTCAGCATATGGAAAAATTCTTGCTTGAATTGGGGGTTGGATTTGCTTTTGTTGGCCGGCAATATCATTTGGAAATTAGCAAAAGAGATTATTACATTGATCTCCTTTTTTACCATTTAAAATTACGCTGTTTTGTAGTAATTGAACTTAAAGATAAGGAATTCAAACCTGAATATACTGGCAAATTAAACTTTTATCTTTCTGCTGTAGATGATCTTCTAAGACACCCTAGTGACAACCCTTCAATAGGGGTTATTTTATGTAAAACAAAAGATAACGCCACAGCAGAATATGCATTACGTGATATTAATAAACCTATTGGACTCGCAGAATATAAGTTAACTGATACTTTACCAGACGAGGTAAAAACAAGTCTTCCGACAATTGAAGAACTTGAACATGAATTAACAAAAAACTTAAAAGCCGAGTGATCTAATTGTGCAACGTAGTGTTGCACAATTGAAAGAGTGTGCGGATTAGTTAGATAACAGTCCTGGCAAACTAAGTTATTAAGAATTACTTAATAACTGATGTTTTCATAAAAAAATACAAATTGATCATAATGGAGTTATTAGGAATTTCCTAATAACTGTTTGTCAGAATTAGTTGGCATAACTTAAATTGTGCAAGAACCTCCTGCACAATTAGCGAATTTAATTAGTCAGCAAGCTGCTGACCAATTCGGGATTCACTGACTCCCGAATTCGGCAACAACCTGTTGCCAAGTTGATTATAGGAAAATAGATGGGAAAACTAACTGCTAAAGCTGTAGAAAAAGCAGCTCCTCGTGCTAAAGAATACAAGCTACATGACGGTGAAGGACTTTTTCTGCGAGTACGTTCAAGTGGTGCAAAAAGCTGGCTTTTTTCTTATAGTTTACCTGGTGATAAACGCTTAATTCGCATGACTCTCGGTACTCCTAACGAACTCAGTTTAAAAGATGCGCGTGATAAAATTAAAGAGTTACAGGAGCTTGTAAATAACGGTATTGATCCGCGCACAGCAAGGGCTGCAGCTATTGCTGAAAATAGGCAAGCAATCACAATGCAGGTTTTATTTGATCGTTGGATTGAGTTTGAAAAGATCACACAGCGGGTAACTGATACTTGGCTTAAACGCCATGAAGATCGTTGGCGCCTGCATTTGCAAAAGCCACTAGGTGGTTTATTAGCAAAAGATGTAACACGTGCTCATTTATCTATGGCACTAGATGCCATGACTCGTAAAGGGATAAAAGAAGAAACTAGAAAAGCATTATCTTCTTTAAATTTAATGATGGATTATGGTCTTACACGCCATTTAATTGATCAAAACCCTGCACGATTGCTTAAACCTAAAGACTTTGCTGCAACGGCTAGTAAACCACGTGATCGCGTATTGTCATTAAATGAATTACGTAGATTGTGGCAGGCTTTAGATCAAGCATGTGGCTCGAATCAGTCATTAGATGTTGCTATCTCGTCTATGTCCGTAGTACTTACTAGCGCCATTAAATTACTCATTTTAACTGGTGCTCGTCGCGGTGAGATTGCGGGTATGCGTTGGGATGAGTTAAGTCTTAATGAAGGTATTTGGGTACTACCATCTGAGAGAACAAAAAATCGTCAAACACATACAATCTATCTTTCTTCTCTAGTTGTTGAGATTCTCCAATCGTTATTACCTATTTCGGGACATTCCTTATTTGTTTTTGATACGGGAAGTTATAAAGATGTGGGGCATATCCATACAGATACTTTGACGGGCGCTATTGCACGGTTACGTGGTAAATCGACAGGAGTAAAAAAGAAACTAGCTTCTGATGCTCCTTTAGCGGATATACCTTCTTTCAGTGTCCATGATCTTCGAAGGTCAGCGGCTACAGCATGGGGAGAATACTTGAAAACAGAACCTCATGTAATTGAGAAAATGCTTAATCACCAACCGTTGAATAAATTGGTAGCTACCTATCAGCGAGCAGTGTATGCAGAGGAACAAAAGGCAGCCTGGCAATCCTGGGGGGAAATGGTCGAACATCAAGTAGCTTGTTCCACTAATAATATAGTTGTTATTAAAAGAGCTTTGAGTATTTAAATTAAAGTAAAGGATGAACAAAATGGATGTAAATGAACAAACCCAATTAATTGCTTATCAAGAGGAAAAAATATTCTACAATCATCCAGGGGCAATGGCTGATTTTAATTACTGGTGCAAATTTGAAACTTTTACTATTGATCAGCTGGTAGCGTTATCTTTAGGCAGAAATCCTGACCAAATTAATCTTGAAAAAATATCACGTACACCTGAGATCTTTGATTTTGTAAAAGAATACAAAAAACGCTATGCACTCATTTCAAGTCGTTTTGGAGGATATGTTACATTTTCTGAATTTATAGAATGGACAATACAACAAGAAATTTCATTACCAGTCGAGCTACTTGAATGGTTTAACAGAGGTAACAAAAATATCGCTAAGCAAAATGATACAAATAAGAACAGTATGGAAATTCATCCTAGAACGGAAACTACATATCAAAATATAGTTGCAATTTTATTAGATTTTATAGAAGGTAATATACCGGGTATAGAAAAGCATCCTTCATATGTTAACGATAATAAGTTGATTGACGCAATTTCAGCATATTGCACAGGTATCGCAGGGCTTTCACAGAGCAATCTTTCTCGTAAAATTCCCGAATGTAGAAGGACTTTGCATCCTTTAAATAAATAGTTCCGCAATTGCATAACCTGTTTACCGCAATTGCGGTGAATGAGAAATAAAGCCCATTTAGGATGTCCTTAACTCATACCAGACAAGGACGTTCTAACATGTATCAACTACCTCAAACAGGTTATTTGCGCTTATCCCAAATACTTGGAAACTCAAAAGCTAACCCTCCTATTCCTCCATTAATTCCCATCGGCAAATCTTCCTGGTGGGAAGGAGTCAAATCAGGCCGTTTTCCTAAGTCTATCAAGCTTGGCCCCCGTATCACTGTTTGGCGAGTGGAAGACATACGCCAATTAATAAATAACGGTGTAAAAGGGGTTAGTCATGGTGCTTGAAAAAAAGAGCCCCGAGATCGCTGCAACGATTAAAGGGGCTATCTATGCCATTTACAAAGGACAACAAAAATATAGTACCTACAATGGACAAACCAATCAAGGTCCAAAGCATATAAGCTTTTGCTTCTCACCTCTTTTGGAGTTAATGGAGTCTGCATTGGAGAATAAGCATGATTGAATTAGAACGTGCTCGTTCGGCACTTAATGCTCTTGATTCCGGCTGTCCTCGTGAAAAGTGGATTCGTATTGGAATGGCTGCGAAATCTGCTGGATTGAATTTTGATGATTTTCATGACTGGAGCAAGCCAGCTGGAAATTATAAATGTGAAAAAGATTGCAGGACAGTTTGGGAATCATTTAAAGAAACAGGATCTATAACTGTTGCAACACTTGTTCATATGGCAAAAGAAAATGGTTGGGTTGGCTCGGTTGAAAAAAATGATTACTCAAATAAAAAAGAGTTTCATCAGATTCATAATAAACTCTCTACAATTAACCACGTTCTTCATACATGGGAATTTTGCCAACTGGCTCTACCTAATCATGGATATATTTTACGAAAACAAGGCAAACCAGATGGATTAAGGATATACCCAGAAAACGCCCCGCCTTTAATTATTAATAATCAAAATGTTGCGGGGTATCTTGTTATTCCCTGTCTAAGTGATGAACAAATTCAAACATTACATTTTATTCCACCAGGTAAAGGTGACAAATTGCATTTACCTGCAGCAAATTTAAATGATGGTTTTTTCTCAGTTGGAAAAATAAATGAGATGACCAAGCTTATTTATCTTTGTGAGGGAATAGGGCATGCCTGGGCTATTAATGAAGCTACAAAAGATCCTGCTGTAGTTTGCTTCGGTGCATCTCGTATAGCGCGTGTAGCTAAAGTACTGCGTGAAAAATATCCTAAGGCTCAATTAATTATAGTGCCTGATCGGGGGCAGGAGAGTAATGCGGCTCAAATTGCTGCTACTGTTGGAGGCCAATGGATAGAGTTACCACAAGATATGCCTTCAAATTATGATGTAAATGATTATGCACTTGAATTTGGTTATGAGGCATTGGCCCATCTATTAGAACGACTGGAAGCTCCAACAATGCGTTATAAGCTGCTTTCTGGTGCTGATCTTCTTAATGCTCCGCCAATGCGCGTGTGCTACCTGCCGAAGGGTTGGCTGCACTTTATGGGGCTAGTGGGAGTGGTAAAAGTTTTCTTACTTTAGATATGGGATTGTCTCTTGCTGCAGGCGATGATTATTGGTTTGGTTGTAAGGTTAGGCAGACTCCTGTGACTTATGTTTGCCTAGAGGGTGAAGCAGGTATAGGGAAGCGTATTAAGGCTTGGAGCTCCTATTTTAAAAGGCCCGTGCCTGATACTCTAAAATTTATTACACAGCCATTTGATTTATTGGGTGATGACATTTCGGAGCTAGCCAAAGCAGTGATTACTGCTGGAGGAGCTGGTGGGCTAGTGATAATCGATACTTTAAACCGTGCTGCGCCAGGAGCAGATGAAAATTCCTCTGTTGATATGGGTAATATTATTGCTGCTGCTAAGAAGCTGCAAAATTTGGTGGGTGGTATAGTGTTGTTGGTGCATCATACAGGTAAGGACGCAACTAAAGGATTACGTGGACATTCGAGTTTGTATGCTGCACTTGATGGTGCAATTGAGGTTAGTAAATCAGATACTCGTTTTGAATGGAGCATGGCTAAATCTAAAGATGACGTAACAGGAAATTCGCACTCTTTTAAACTAGAAATTGTTCCTATTGGTATTGACGAGCAAGGTACTGCGATTACTTCCTGCGTAGCGTTATTTGATAGTTCAAAAAATATAACTCAGAAGAAACAATCATTAGGTAGCAATCAAAAAATTGCTCTTCAAGTAATAGATAAGCAATTAACTAATTCGTCTCATATGGGTAAAGAAGGCGCTCCATCAACCGCTAAATGTCTTGAATATGATGAAACGGTTTCTTTGATTGCCGCACGAATCCCAACAGATGCAAAGCACCGCAAGTCACGTGCCATGAGTGCAATTGCTGGTTTAGTGGAAAAGCACTTTATAGGCATGCAAGGAGATTGGTTATGGAAGATTTGATTGTATTACAGTTCACTTCCCTTCCCGGTTTTCCCACCCCACCTCTATAG
>NZ_JBAQZB010000129.1:0-34899 GCF_049790535.1 Legionella sp. | reverse complement strand
ACTGTTTACTTTCAGCAAGCAATACCTCTGGGCAAATAATGATATCTCCTAAAAGTGGGTATTCTAATTGGATGTTTTTCGGTAATTCACTGGGGAAAGCTAACACATTTGTAGGCTTAGCCATTTTTCTATAGGCATGATTTAAATAAGTGATTTCTTTGGAATTAACAAAGCGAACAGTTAACTCAGCATTTTGGAGGTATGCTTTTAATACCAGAGAAGCTAAACGGGTGATTTCCTCCTCGTTCATAGCTAAAGGTTCATTTGTGGCGTTCTGAATATCTATGTAATGAGTCATAACCAATTATTTCTTTTTTGTTGAGTCATAGTTCATAACAATCAACAATTTTGGATACCAGAGGATGTCGTACTACTTCTCGACTAGTAAATGTATGTATACTTATCTCCGGTATTTTTTTTAATAATCCTATTGCGTGAGCTAGACCTGAATCAATACCGCGAGGAAGATCTACCTGGGTCATATCACCGGTGATAACCGTTTTAGAACCAAAGCCCATACGGGTTAAAAACATTTTCATTTGCATAATGGTAGTATTTTGCGCTTCATCAAGAATAATGAATGATTCATTTAAAGTGCGTCCACGCATAAATGCCAGGGGTAATATCTCGATAATGTCGCTTTGTATGAGTTTCTGGGTTTCTTTAAAACCAATCATCTCATACAAGGCATCATAAATGGGTCTTAAATAGGGTAATACTTTATCTACTAAATCACCAGGAAGAAAGCCTAACTTCTCACCAGCTTCCACGGCAGGTCTTACAAAAATCAGGCGTTGAACCTCACCTTTTTCGAAGCATTGCATCGCTTTAGAAACTGCAAGATAGGTTTTTCCTGTCCCTGCCGGGCCCACAGCAAATGTTATATCAAATCGATCGATAGCATTTAGAAAGGAGGCTTGTTTATCATTTCGTGCAGCGATTAATTTACGAGATAATTTTACATGATGGGTAATTACATTTTGGTCATCTGCGATCATGAATATAAAAAATTATGAGAATTTCGATATGTAAATATAGTACAGAAAGCCCATCTTTTGCAAGTATAAAACAAGGAACAAAAGTTATTTTTCAGCCATAATTGAGTTTGGCTTTAAATTTGTCAACTCTCAACAGATCTTAATATTTATGGTATCATTACTTTTTTTGCAGACGTAACATTCATGATTGATCTTCATTGCCATAGTTATTTTTCTGACGGAGGGTTAAGTCCCAAAGAGCTTGTGGAAAAAGCACAACAGTTGCAGATTCAATGTTTGTCGCTTACCGATCATGATACTCTGGCGGGTTATCCTGAATTGCTGCAAGCGGCAGCTTCTACAGCGCTTAAAATAGTTAATGGCATTGAGTTAAGCACTTGTTGGAAAAAACACGATATTCATATTCTTGGTTACCAAATGAATCCTACTGAAAACTTTCATGCATTGATCCAACGTCAGGTTCAAAGTCGTATTGAGCGTGCTAAACAAATTGGTGTTGCATTAGGTATATTGGGCGTTACTGATGCCTACAGTAAAGCATGTGTTTTAGCCGGACATGAGCGTGCTGCACGTCCTCATTTTGCTCAGGTTCTTGTCAATGAAGGTAAGGCAAGAGATCTTCAATTTGCCTTTAAACGTTATTTAGTTCGAGGCAGGTCTGCTTACATTCCTACTTCCTGGATTAGCATGCAAGAAGCTGTGGAGGGTATTGTGGCTGCTGGTGGCCAAGCTGTAATTGCTCACCCGTTGAAATACGGATTGACGCGCTCTAAATTGCATGAGTTAATAAATCAATTTAAAGAAGTTGGTGGCGCAGGTATCGAGGTGGTTTCCGGAGAGATGACTGTTGCTGAAATTAGTGAAATGGCAGCTACAAGTATGCGGTTTAATTTATTGGCCTCTTCAGGCTCTGATTTTCATAGTAATACCATGTCTCGTACAAATCTTGGATGTCAGAGACAACTACCAGTAAACTGCGTGCCTATTTGGCAGCAATGGAACATTTAACAGGGAGCTTTATGAGTCAGTTTTTTGCACTACATCCTGATAATCCGCAAGCCCGTTTATTGAGAAAGGCAGCTACTATTATTGAAGTCGGTGGACTAATTGTGTATCCAACCGATTCGGGCTATGCCTTGGGTTGTAGTTTAGGAAATAAAGCGGCACTTGAACGTATTCGCCGCTTAAGGCAATTAGATAAAAACCATAACATGACTTTAGTATGTCGGGATTTATCACAATTAGGTACTTATGCTCGTGTTTCTAATCCTATATTCAGATTATTAAAGGCGCTTACCCCAGGTTCATACACTTTTATTCTTAATGCAACGCATGAAGTTCCACGTTTAATGTTGCATCCTAAGAAAAAAACGTTAGGACTTCGCGTTCCCGATAACATGATTGCTCTGGCTTTGTTAGATACTCTGGAAGCTCCCTTAATGAGTAGTACACTCATTCTTCCTGGTGCAAAAGCACCTTTGAGCCAACCAGAAGCTATTAGAGATTTATTAGGCCATCAGGTTGATTTAGTAATTGATGGAGGTAATTGTGGGCAGGATGCTACTACTGTAGTTGATTTAACTGGGGACTATCCAGTAATTTTAAGAGAGGGTAAAGGTGATCCGGAACCTTTTCGATAATATTTTCGTTCAAGATCAGCCAAATAGGTTGTTCCTTGATTCGGAGTGTTTAGTTATGTGTTTTAAATAATTATTAAACAAAGAGGATATTGATGTCAGCATTATTTACTTCCAATAAACGAGTTGTTTCTGGAATGCGTGTCAGTGGAAGATTACACCTGGGTCATTATCATGGTGTTATAAAAAATTGGATAAAATTACAACATCAATATGATTGCTTCTTTTTTGCTGCTGATTGGCATGGACTAACTACTCAATATGCTGAAACAAAATTTATTGGAAATCATTTATGGGATATGATTATTGATTGGTTAGCTTGTGGTGTCAATCCTGGATTATCACGTATTTTTATTCAATCCTGGGTTCCTGAGCACGCGGAGTTGCATTTACTTCTATCGATGATTACGCCTTTAGGTTGGTTGGAACGTGTTCCAAGTTATAAAGATCAACAAGAAAAATTAAAAGAAAAAGATTTAGCAACTTATGGCTTCTTAGGTTATCCTTTATTACAAAGCGCAGATGTTTTGTTGTATCGTGCGGATTATGTTCCTGTAGGTGAAGATCAGGTGGCTCATATTGAGTTAATACGTGAAATCGCTCGTCGTTTTAATCATATTTATGGAAAAGAATCAAATTTTAATGAATTAGCTGCTGAAGCCATTAAAAAAATGGGCAAAAAGAACAGCAAGATTTATAAAGAATTGCGTCGTCAATTTCAAGAAGATGGAAACCATGAATCAATTAAGACAGCTCAAGCTCTTTTAGAAAATCAGCCGAATTTATCTATAGGTGATAAAGAGCGTTTATTAGGCTATTTGGAGGGTAGTGGCAAAATTATTTTATCTTTGCCTAACCACCTGCTTTCTACAACGTCTAAAATGCCAGGCACTGACGGACAAAAAATGTCTAAATCGTACCATAATACGATTATGTTACGCGATGAGCCTGCGCAAGTAGAAAAAAAAATATTAACTATGCCTACAGATCCAGCTCGTGTAAGACGCTGTGATCCAGGCGAGCCTGAAAAGTGTCCTGTTTGGCAATTTCATAAAATTTATTCCAATGATGAAGTAAAGAATTGGGTACAGAAAGGCTGCCGTTCTGCTGGAATTGGTTGTATTGATTGTAAGAGACCTGTTATTGATGCCATCAATAAAGAATTACAGCCTATCCAGGAATCGATTGCGGATTATGAAGAAGATTTAGGTTCAGTAAAACGAATTGTCTCTGAAGGTAGTGATGCCGCGCGTGAGGAAGCTTCAAAAACAATGAATGTGATTCGCGAAGTGATGGGAGTCGATTATTAATGCAGATTGAATCATCAAGTAGATCTGAAATAAAAGCAATCGTTGATGGTAAAGAGTTTACCCAGATTCCTGATGATTTATTTATTCCCCCTGATGCTTTAGAGATACTTCTGGATTCGTTCAGTGGTCCATTGGATTTGCTGTTATACCTTATTCGTAAACAAGATATTGATATTCTGGATATTCCTATTGTTAGTATTACGCAACAATATTTGCATTATATTCACTTAATGAAGTACCGAAAGTTAGAGTTGGCTGCAGACTACTTACTCATGGCCGCAATGCTGGCTGAAATAAAATCACGTTTGTTATTGCCTATTTCTCCTGCAAATGAAGAGGAAGAAGAAGATCCGCGTATGACTTTAGTAAGAAGATTACAAGCCTATGAACAGATAAAGCTGGCTACAGAATTATTAAATGCTCTTCCTAGACAAGAGAGAGACAATTTTTTAATTCAAATAATTGTACCTGAGATAGAAGTAACTAAAGTTAATCCTGAGGTTGCTTTAGCTGATTTAATTACGGCAATGAAATCCCTATTAAAAAGAGAAGAGCAGAATATCCACCATAAAATAGTTCGCGAAACCATATCAGTTCGTGAGCGCATGGTTGCTATCCTACACCAATTACAAGAAAATAAAGTATTGGATTTCAGAAAATTGTTTACTATGGAAGAAGGGCGTGGGGGATTGGTAGTTTCCTTGCTGGCTATACTTGAATTGGCACGACAATCTTTAGTAGTTATTACTCAAAATGAGACGTTTTCTACAATTTATTTACAGGCAGCTTAATAATGCATGAAAATGAATTAAAACAGATTATCGAGGCATTATTATTAGGCGCTGGAGAGCCCCTGTCTTTGGATAAGTTAGGGGCAGTTTTTGAAGAATGGCAAAGACCCTCTAAAGAGCAAATACATGCAATAATGGTGTTTTTAAAAGAAGATTATGCAACGCGATCTTTTGAGTTAATTGAAGTGGCTACTGGATTTACTATTCAGACGCGGAAAGAATATGGTGCCTGGATTGCTCGTTTACAGAGTGAAAAGCCTCCTAAGTATTCGCGAGCCTTACTTGAAACTTTGGCAATTATTGCTTATAAGCAACCAGTAACTCGTGCTGATATAGAAGAATTACGAGGAGTCACGGTAAACAGTCACATCATGAAAACTTTATTGGAAAGGGAATGGATTCGAATTGTGGGTTATAAGGATGTAGCTGGTAAACCAGCAGTGTATGCAACAACGAAAGAATTTTTAAATTATTTTAATCTGAAAAATTTAAAAGAGCTTCCCTCCTTACCTGAAGTTGTGGAAACATTGATCTTAAATAATCCCGAGGTCTGTTAATAATTTTTTAGCTTAAGTGACAACGAGTTAATTTTTCTAAGATAGAAATGTCCATCGACCCTAATAAAGAGTATATTATTGTATGAGTAGCGAAAGATTACAAAAAATTTTAAGTCAGGCTGGTCTTGGCTCACGACGTGAAATGGAGCGTTGGATTGAAAATGGCTGGGTGCGAGTTAATGGGAATCCAGTGAAGTTAGGCGATTTAGCAAGCGAGCAAGATAAGATCACGGTAAAAGGAAAATTAATTCCAAATCCACTTATGATAAAGCAAAATACGCGTATTTTGCTTTATCATAAACCTGTAGGTGAAATTTCAAGCCGTCATGATCCTAAATTTGAGAAAACTGTTTTTGACCATTTACCTTATTTAAAACACGGTCGTTGGATACAAGTAGGACGTTTGGATTTAAATACTTCTGGTTTACTGATTTTTACTAATAATGGTGAGTTAGCCAATCAACTTATGCACCCAAGATATGGTTTGGAACGTGAATATGCAGTTAGGGTACGCGGTCAGGTAAGCCAGGAAATTTTAAATAATTTACTCAAGGGCGTGGAATTGGAGGATGGACCAGCAAAATTTATTCGTTTAGTGTTCCGAGGTGGAGCGGGCGCAAATGCTTGGTATCATGTGACTCTTAATGAAGGACGTAATCGTGAAGTTCGACGCTTATGGGAGTCTCAGGGACTGGAGGTTAGTCGATTAATCCGGGTTCGTTATGGAATGCTTTCTATGCCTCGATATTTGATGCGAGGCCAAACCTATGAATTAACACCTAAAGAGGTTACCGACTTTCTTATTTCATTACCGGAAAGTTTAAAATAAATATAAGTCGTTTATTATGGGTTTTTAGCTCAATTTCGGCACGCCACACGAAAATATATTGTGAGCTTTATAAAAAATACTTGGTGGCTTTTTCTGCGAAGACCAGCCTTATATACTTGCTATATATGAAGTAAATACTATTGAATGGTTGATTGTATATTAAGTAGTGTAGGTATTTTTATCAAAAGGTTTAAGTGATTCCGCAATGTGTTTGTATAACTCAGGCAACCATCTTGGTTGAGCAAAGGTTGATGTAGATGGTTTTTTATTGCGTAAATCATTAGGCGCAATGATTACTTGAATATGATTTAATCCAACTCGCCGTGCTAAAATAAACAATTGATCAATAGCAAGATTGCCGATAGCCAGACAACCTACAGATAAATTTTTACCATGAATGAAAATATTGTTACCTAAATTCTTTCTACCATCCTGATAACCTTTTTGTCGGTCATAGTTATTAGGATAGTCAATCATCATCGATAAATGCATACTACTGAAAGGGTTAAAATTTACTAGTTTATAAATACCCTCAGGAATCTGTTTATCGTTTTCACGTAATTTAGGGCCCAGTTGCCCACTAAATCCTGTTAAAAAATAAGTATGAATGTGTTTCCATGCCTGATCTTGGTTTCTTGCCCAGAGTTCAACTTGCCGTTCTGATTTAAAAGCAAGTAAGGCAATGTCGCGTGGAGGATAACTCACTTTAGCTTTGTTAAAATAGGCCTTAAGTTTAGGTTCTACACGTAAACCATGTTGTTTTATTGCACGTTCAATAGCTTGATCCCAATTAAGCTTGTGGGTCATAGAATAGCTACTCAGACTTAAAAACATAATGATAAAGGTAGTAAACCGTTTCACATTCATACTAAAATAATAAATCATAACCATAGTATCAAATAATAGTCCTTAGAACAATTTAAATTCCCCAGGTTAAAGGCTAAAAAATGCCTGAGCTTCAATAAGTTAACTCTTATTTTTATTACGACTTGTTACCAACTTATTTCTTGAACCTAAATCTCGTAGTTTGTTCCAGCGAGTCGGTGTTAAATTTCCGACAACTCTATTATTTCATTTTTTTGCAGAAAAATGTAACTGCTGAGTAATAAAATCAGGGTTTACTGACAATTGTCCAATTGAGGCTATGAGTCCATAATAATTGGGGCAAAGGTACATGACCGAACCCTCAGGTGTCACCTTGTAAAATACGTATTTATAATTACAGTAATCAGGTTTATCCAAAAGAGCAACTTGCATCACAGGAGTACCTGCTTTTTTATTTTCAATGAAAAAAGCATTCAACCAAAGATTAGTGATGACTAAAAATATTCCTACAACAATAAATGCATTAATAAAACTGTTAAGATACTTAAAAATCAGGCTATCAATAGTTAAATGAGAGATCACTTGAATTAATGCAACTAATAGCACCAATAAGGTAAAAGAATAAATTCCTGCATTAGCATAATCAAAGTAACTACCAAAAATTTGGTTACCTGAAGATTGAAAGTGAATGAATATGGCAATAAGACTTAGCCAAAGAGAAGAAATCACATAATAAATAATCTTTCGGTGTATGCCAATAATTAATAGCATTAGAGCAATTAATGGAAAAAAATATTGGATAACTTTAGCCAGAGTATACATTAACCTAATCTCTCAAATGGAATTCGTTATTCAGAAATTTATACCACTTGGATATGAAGAGCTGGTTTTGGACGATTGATTATTTTCTCATTGCATTCAAAAAGATACGAAACAGCCGGTTCTATCTTTTTGAATGCAATGGACGAAAAAGTAATAGGCCAAATTTAGTACTCTCATCTCTTAAGAGGTATATATAGTTATATCAGCATTTTAAATTTATGGCTAGATGTTCGATGAGTAGCATTAGTCAATTGCAAGAGAATGCTTGGCAGTCTGAAAAATTGTTCTTTTCATTGGTCAGTGTTTATCCTGAGGCTTTGGAAGGGCCAAATGCACACGATTCATATACTTTTTTATTCATCATCATCCACACTAAATGATGAGCCACAACCACACGTAGTTTTTGCATTAGGGTTACGGATTACAAATTGCTCACCTTGTATACCTTGGATGTAATCAATTTCAGCATTATGAAGATAATGATAACTTATTGAATCTACGAGCAATTTTACAGAAGAAACTCCATCAGAACATTGTTGAATGATCACCGTATCGTCTTCATTAATTTCTTCATCAAAACTAAAGCCATATTGAAATCCATTGCAACCACCGCCTATGATGGATACACGTAAATTAAACTTAAAATTATTTTCTTCTTTAATTAACGTCAATACTTTGTCTGCAGCACTAACAGAAAAAAGTATGTCGCTGGAAGTAGGGGATATATCTATAGCAGCCATTTTAACTCCAGTTTTATCATTAGGTCTGTTGACAACACGCATAAGTTAGCGAATTATGTCACTTCTCAATAGGTTATGGCAATATCAAGCTACCTAGGTTCCGCAGCTAGTCCCTGAGAGCTAGGTATTACTTATTTGCTCTTTTTGTTTTATCTAATAATCTGTTCAATTGTAGCTCCGCCCAGGCACTGATTTTTATCATAAAAAACTATATACTGACCTGGAGTTACAGCCCTTTGCGGACTGGAAAATAGTACATAATGTTGTGTGTCATCAGCTGGGGAAATTATACACCCTTGTTCTATTTGCCTATATCGTGTTTTCGCGTAGCAAGTAAGCGGTAAATTATTTTTGCATTCAGCTAACCAATGTATTGGACCGCAAATGAGACCTTGTGCATAAAGCATGGGGTGTTGATTTCCTTGAGCTACATACAGCGTGTTGGTAGTTACTTCTTTATCAACCACATACCAAGGTTCCTCGTTGGAATTATGTGAACCACCAATACCTAAACCTTGTCGCTGTCCTAAAGTATAAAACATAAGTCCATCATGTTTTCCGACAATAGTCCCGTCCATATTCTTGATTTCACCTGGCTTAGCCAGAATAAATTCTTTTAAAAAACTTTTAAATCGCTTCTCACCAATAAAACAAATTCCTGTGGAATCTTTTTTAGCTTGAGTAACTAGACCTAATTGTCTAGCAAACTCCCTAATTTCAGATTTGGTGTACTCTCCAACAGGAAATAAAGTTTTTGCCAGGGCTTGAGGGGCAACTGCATGTAAAAAATAAGTTTGATCTTTTTCTCTGTCCTTTGCTTTAAACAAATGTCCCACTGTACCAACAATTTTATTTTTAGCATAATGGCCAGTGGCGATGTAATCTGCTCCAAGTTCTAAGGCATAATTAAGAAAAGTATTAAATTTTATTTCTTTATTACATAGGACATCAGGATTAGGTGTTCTACCCTGTTCATATTCACTTAAAAAATGTGTAAAAACGCGTTCCCAATAGTGCTCTGAAAAATTAACGCAATGCAGAGGAATATTTAATTGATTACATACCGCCTGAGCATCAGCAAGATCTTGGGTAGCCGGACAAAATTCATCAGTATCATCCTGCTCCCAATTTTTCATGAATAAGCCTTCAACTTCGTATCCTTGTTTCTGTAGCAACCAGGCTGCAACAGAGGAATCAACACCTCCAGACATTCCAATAATAATTTTAGCTTTCATAAAATTCGGATACCGCTTATATTTAAGGACTCGTAACGATTTACCTGCAAACTGTTCATTATCTCATAAAAACAAAAAAGATGCAGAAATTTATTTAGGATGTAGTAATAATGGTTTTTTTACAAGAAATGGTCAAACAGGGCCATCAAACAAAAATTGTAACAATCAAAGAGCGATTACCTAATTTTATAATCGCACCATGTACGCTTTATGTACACTATCAGGTGGATGTCAAAGAGGATTTTTATTTGGTTCGCCTTCATGTTAACGGGGAAGTTTCTCTCCAATGCCAACGATGTCTAGATAATTTTAATTATCTTTACGATAATAATACGGTTATTGCGGTTTGCCGCGATGAACAACGCGCGGAAGAACTATTGGAACATTATGAATGCGTTGTCTCTTCAAGCCTGCAAATCTGTTTGGAAGATTTGATCATTGATGAGTTACATCTTTACGCGCCGCAATTTCACCTGCAAATTACAGATTGTAGCCAGGATATTAATCAATTTTTAACCGAAAAAAATGATTCATATTGATATTTTATATCATTAATACTTGGATTGATGTTAAAATATCGGTAATATTCCCGCTTTATGAATGCAAATTGTTTAGGAGTAATACAATGGCTGTACAACAAAATAAGAAATCACGCTCCCGCCGTGATATGAGACGTTCTCATGATGCGTTAACAAAACCTACGCTATCTGTTGATTCAACTACTGGTGAAACTCATCGTCGTCATCACATGACTGAAGATGGTTACTATCGTGGTAAAAAAATTATCGATACTGACAACGTATACGAAGAACAAGAGTAACTTTTCTTGAAAAATATTACCATTGCAATCGATGCGATGGGTGGGGATCATGGCTTAAGTGTAGTGATTCCTGCCTGTGTACGCATAACTAAAAATAATCCTGATCTAAAGCTTATTCTTGTTGGTATTCATGACAAGATTAATGCACAGTTGAAAAAGCAGGGTGTTGTTTCTTCGAAGCAATTTTCTATAGTTCATGCCTCAGAGCTGGTTGCTATGGATGAGTTACCTTCACATGCTTTACGCAATAAAAAAGATTCTTCTATGCGTGTGGCAATTAATCTGGTGAAGGAAGGCAAAGCACAGGCCTGTGTTAGTGCTGGAAATACTGGAGCTTTAATGGCTACAGCGCGGTACGTTTTAAAAACGTTACCTGGGATTGATAGGCCGGCAATTGTTTCAGAACTCCCTACTATGAAAGGTCGTACTTGGGTTATTGACCTAGGGGCTAATGTTGACTCGTGTGCTGAACATTTATTTCAGTTTGCAATAATGGGTTCCGCATTAGTTCAGGCCGTAGCGAATAAACCCAATCCAAAAATCGCCTTATTAAACATAGGCGTTGAAGAAATGAAGGGAAATGATCAGGTAAAGCGTACGGCGCATATGCTTGAAGGATGTACTATGATGAACTACGTGGGTTATGTAGAAGGTAATCATTTTTATACCGGCAATGTTGATTTAGTAGTTTGTGATGGATTTGTCGGTAATGTAGCTTTAAAAGCAAGTGAAGGTATTGCTCAATTATTTTTGGATTTATTTAAAGAATCATTTAATCGTAATTTTTTGACAAAAATGGTTGGTTTTATTGCCTCACCCATACTAAAACGTATTAAAAGTCGCCTGGATCCTTCCCGTTACAATGGTGCTAGCATGTTGGGTTTGAATGGAATCGTAGTTAAAAGCCATGGAGGAGCCAATGTTTTGGGTTTTCAATATGCTATAGAACAAGCTGTTCTTGAAGTAGAAAATGATGTTATTGATTTAGTACGTGCTCAGATAAATGACTTTATTAATCAAGGGTTGCTGTTATGAACAATGCGGTAATTAGTGGTACCGGAAGCTACATTCCCGAGAAACAACTTACTAATATTGATCTGGAGTCAATGTTGGATACCAGTGACGAGTGGATCGTTTCTAGAACGGGTATCAGTAGTCGCAGTATTGCTCAAGACCATGAAACGACATCGTATATGGCATCTAAAGCAGCAGAACAGGCTTTAGATGCCTGTGGGCTTGATGCGAATGAAATTGATTTAATAGTGGTTGCTACCTGTACCCCTGATTATTTTTTTCCTGGTGTTGCTTGTTATGTGCAACATGCTTTAAAAATTAAAAGATCTATTCCTGCATTTGATGTAAGTGCTGCATGCAGTGGGTTTGTTTATGTAATGGATATTGCAAAACAATATATTGCTTCAGGTACAGCAAAACATGTTTTAGTTATCGGTAGTGAAAGTATGTCACGAGCTGTTGATTGGAGTGATCGAGCTACCTGTGTTTTATTTGGTGATGGTGCTGGAGCAGTTGTTTTAAGTGCTAGCGATAAGCCAGGTATTATGGGTAGCGTATTGCATGCTTCTTATGATGTCGAAAAATTTTTAAGCCTTGGTAATGCAACCTCTCAGAATAAGAGCGCAACGATTACGATGCGCGGTAATGAAGTATTTAAATTAGCCGTTAAAATAATGGGCGAGGTTGTTGATGAAGTTTTAGAGCTTAGCCAATTGAAAAGGTCGGATATTCAATGGTTGATTCCTCACCAGGCTAATATGCGAATTATTCAAGCCATAGCTAAAAAATTAGAGCTTTCTATGTCGCAAGTTATTGTTACTATTGGTAATCAAGGCAATACTTCCGCAGCGTCTATTCCTTTAGCTTTGGACTGTTCTATTAGAAACAATCAAATTAAAAGAGATGAATTGTTATTGATTGAATCTTTTGGTGGTGGAATGACTTGGGGTGCTATGGTTATTCGTTATTGACAACATATCATTTATCATCTCAAGTAACTGTAAGACTTTCTGATTTTTATTATGAATCCACATAAAGCCATAACTTTGAGATCTTTGATATACTCAGGAAGGTATTTGAGTTGAAATTTTAGTTCGGAGTTAATTGGATTATGGTAAAAACAGCATTTGTATTTCCTGGACAAGGCTCACAATCTATAGGTATGTTAGCTGATTTTGAATTGCAATATCCGATTGTTGTAGATGTCTTTGCTGAGGCTTCTGAAGTGATTGGTTATGATTTATGGCAGCTCGTTCAACATGGCTCAGAAGAGAGCCTCAATCAAACAGAATATACTCAAGTTGCAATGCTTACTGCAGATGTTGCTGTCTTTCGATTATTACAACAACAAGGTATACCGAAACCTGAATTTATGGCTGGCCATAGTTTAGGTGAATACCCTGCGTTGGTTTGTGCTGATGCGCTGTCTTTAACTGATGCAGTACATTTAGTAGCTCATCGTGGACAGATCATGCAAAAAGCCGTACCTTTAGGTGAGGGTGCGATGGCAGTAATTATTGGTTTTAATGAAGAACAAGTAAGCCTTTTATGTCACGAAGCAAGCCAGGCTAATGAAGTAGTTACCCCAGCAAATTTTAATTCAATGGAGCAAATCGTAGTTGCTGGCCATACTGCAGCGGTTAAACGAGTTATTGCATTAGCAGAAGATGCAGGTGCACGACTTGCAAAAATTATCCCTGTGAGTGTTCCTTGTCACTGCCTTTTATTATCTGACGCAGCAGAATCTTTTGCCGAATATTTAGCACACGTTCACTTTAAAAAACCTTCAATTAAAGTGATTAGCAATGTTGATGTAAGTATTTATCAATCAGTTGAGGATATAAGAGAAAAATTAAAAATTCAGTTATATAGTCCGGTTCGTTGGCTTGAAACCATTCAGTTCTTTAAAAACAATGAGATAGAATTGATTCTAGAGTCTGGTCCTGGAAAAGTTTTAAGCGGCTTAATTAAAAGAATAGATAGATCTTTTAATACAATTAGTATTTACGATACCATTGGTTTAGATAAAGTGGTAGAACAGTTAATTCAATAGGAATTCAATGAGCAATTTAGAAGATAAAGTAGCGTTGGTAACAGGGGCGAGTCGTGGCATAGGCCAGGCTATAGCTCTGAAACTGGCGCAAAAAGCTGCATTTGTTTATGGCACAGCAACAACAGAAAAAGGTGCTGAGCAAATTAATGAATACTTTAAAAAAGAGAATCTTACTGGAAAAGGTATTGTCCTGAATGTTACTAATGCAGAACAAATAGAAAGGGTAATCAATACGTTAGTGGAAGAAAGTCAAGCTCCGGCGATACTAGTTAATAACGCAGGAATTACTGCGGATAACTTATTATTGCGTATGGATGATGATGAATGGTTTAAAGTAATTGAGACAAATTTGAACTCCATATACAGAATGTCTAAAATTTGTATAAAATCCATGTTTAGAGCACGATGGGGTCGTATCATTTCTATTGGTTCTGTGGTAGGTTCAAGCGGAAATACAGGGCAAGTAAATTATACAGCAGCAAAAGCTGGTGTTATTGGTTTTACTAAATCGTTAGCGCAAGAAATTGGCAGTAGAGGCATTACGGTAAATGTTGTTGCACCAGGTTTTATCGATACAGATATGACTACTTCCTTACCTGAAATGGTGAAGGAAGAAATGTTAAAAAGAATTCCTTTACGCAAATTGGGTCAGCCAGAAGATGTAGCTAATGCGGTTGCTTTTTTAGCATCAGAAGATGCTAAATATATTACAGGAAGCACAATTCATGTTAATGGCGGGATGTACATGGATTAAGGCACTTGCGTTATCTGTATAAATGAATAAAATACCACTTTCATTTGTAGTAGTGGTTTGAGGCGAGATGCCAAGTAGCAAGTAGTTAAAATTAAATGGGATGGTATTAACCTCCAAAATTTTTAAAGTTTCAATCAACCGAAAGAGGAAAATTAAGTTATGAGTACTGTTGAAGATCGTGTACGCAAAATTGTTGTTGAACAATTAGGCGTTAAAGAAGAAGAACTGAAAAATGATGCATCATTTGTTGATGATCTCGGTGCGGATTCTTTAGATACTGTCGAATTAGTTATGGCTCTTGAAGAAGAATTTGAAACAGAAATTCCTGATGAAAAAGCTGAAAAAATTACTACGATTCAAGAGGCAATTGATTACATTGAATCTAATTTAGATAAAGAAGAAGCTTAGCTCTTCGAGGAGTCTTCATTGAATAAGCGGCGTGTAGTTGTTACTGGCATGGGTATGCTTACCCCTGTTGGATTAAATGTAAAAGATACTTGGCAGAACATATTGGCCGGTGTTAGTGGAGTAACTGTAGCAGAAGATTTTGATACTGCGGAGTACAATACACGAATCTGGGCTAAAGTTAAGAATTTTAACATTGAAAACTATGTGCCAATTAAAGACGCTCGAAAAATGGATGTGTTTACTCAATACGGTATTGCAGCTGCTGATGAGGCAATACTGAATTCGGGTTTGAAAATTGATCAAGCAGGCGAAAACCGTATTGGCGTAGCTGTTGGTGCAGGTATTG
The DNA here is from genome assembly GCF_049790535.1 of Legionella sp. Lineage (GTDB taxonomy): Bacteria > Pseudomonadota > Gammaproteobacteria > Legionellales > Legionellaceae > Legionella. The sequence continues at coordinate 19,760 of NZ_JBAQZB010000129.1, read as the reverse complement.
GGGGCATCCAGACGATTACCAATAATCAAGACAAGCTAATGGCAGGTGGCCCACGCAAGGTTTCTCCTTTTTTTATTCCAGCAGGCATTATTAATATGGTTGCCGGCCAGATTTCAATTCGACATCATCTTAAGGGACCTAATATTTCTGTGGTGACTGCATGCACTACTGGAACGCATAATATAGGTTTGGCAGGGCGTATGATCGCATATGGTGATGCTGATGTGATGGTCTGTGGGGGTGCGGAAATGACCTTAACGCCATTATGTTTAGCCGGATTCTCAGCGGTACGTTCCTTATCTAAACGAAATGATGAACCAGAAAAGGCGTCAAGACCTTTTGATAAGGACAGAGATGGTTTTGTAATGGGTGAGGGCGCGGGTGTTCTTGTATTGGAAGAATACGAACATGCAAAAGCACGTGGTGCTAAAATTTATGCTGAACTGGTTGGCTTTGGTATGTCGGGTGATGCGTATCATATTACAGCTCCAGATGAAGATGCTGATGGGGCATCTCGTGCTATGGAGGCAGCAATCAAAGATGCAGGTATCGAGCCTCAGCAAATTGACTATATTAATGCACATGGCACGTCTACCTATCTGAATGATTTAAATGAAACAAAGGCAATCAAACGTGTATTTAAAGAGCATGCTTATAATTTAGCTATCAGTTCTACCAAATCAATGACAGGACATTTATTGGGTGCTGCTGGTTCTGTAGAGGCAATTTTTAGTATCATGGCAATTCAAGATCAAATTGCTCCACCTACTATTAATTTAGATAATCCAGATGAGGAATGTGATTTGAACTACGTAGCACATACACCACAAAATAAAAGCATTAATTACGTACTTAGTAATTCATTAGGTTTTGGTGGGACTAATGGTAGCTTAGTATTTAAGCGAATCTAAATGGCTTATTTAAGACACAAAAAACGTATACTTTATGTAGTAATACTGTTAGTTTTGTCTTTTTTATTTTGGAATTTTTACAATTTAGTAGCAGAGCCACTTGTTCCTAACCAGAGTTCTGCGGTTATTATTAATCTTGATCGTAGTGAATCAGCCTCTCAATTTGCGCAAAAGTTAAAAGATAAAAAGTTAATTCGTTGTCAAAAACCCTTGCTCGTGCTTCTTCGTATTACTGGATTCTCGCAGCAATTAAAAGCGGGAATGTATCAAGTTAAGCCTGGTGAAACTGCACTACAATTGCTTTATCGAGTAATAGCCGGAGATGTTTTAACTCAAAACTTCACTATTATTGCTGGTACCACGCAACAAAAAATTTCACAAGACCTGGTTAAGGCTTCCTATTTGAATTATAACCCGAATGACTGGTCATTCATTCAGGAAAATCATCCTAATGCAGAAGGATTGGTACTGGCTGATACCTATCAATATCAAGGAGGCAGCAGTAGTAAAAACTTATTGGAACATGCTCATCGTAATTTGATGAACTATTTAAATACGGTATGGGCCAATAGAGCACCTAATTTACCCTATAAAAATCCTTATGAGTTACTTACTGCGGCATCAATCATTGAGAAAGAAACAGCTATACCTCAGGAACGTCAACTAATTTCTGGAGTTATGGTTAATCGTTTAAATAAAAAAATGCCATTACAAATGGATCCGACTGTTATTTATGGTCTGGGTACTGAGTATACTGGCAAATTATCGCATAATGACATGCACATAGATTCGCCTTACAATTCTTATCATTATCGAGGTCTACCACCAACTCCTATTGCTATGGTGAGTAAAGAAGCTTTAGATGCTGCATCTCATCCTCAATTGTCTAATTATTTATATTTTGTCGCCAAAGGTGATGGGAGCCACCAATTTTCCGAAACCTACCAACAACAAAGACAAGCTATTGATCACTACCAACGCAAGGGTTTCTAATGTCATTTGTAACCGGGAAGTTAATTGTTATTGAAGGATTAGAGGGGGCAGGGAAGTCTACCGCAATTGATACAGTTATTAATTTCTTGACTCAGCTAGAAATTAATGCAATTACAACAAGGGAGCCTGGTGGTACAGCAATTGGTGAGGCTTTGCGAGATGTTATTAAAAGCTCTGAATATAAAAATATTTTAAATGATAAAAGCGAATTATTACTGTTGTATGCAGCAAGAATACAGCTTTTTGAAGAAGTGATTAAACCCACTTTACTACAAGGAACCTGGGTAGTTGCAGATCGCTTTGAACTCTCTACTTTGGCTTATCAAGGTGGTGGGCGAGGATTAGATCAGTCTCTAATCAATCAATTATCTCTTTTTGCATTAAATGGTTTTAAACCAGACCTGACTTTATATTTAGATATTAGCCCCGAAGAAGGAATGAAACGGGTTAAATCTCGTGGTCAGTTTGATCGTATAGAACAACAGTCTATTGATTTTTTTCACCGTGTTCATGACTGTTATCTTCATTATGTACAAACAAATCCCGATTCAGTGATTATTGATGCAAGCCTACCGTTGCATGAAGTACAGCATGAGATTGAAAAGGCGCTAAGTGAATTTATAGAGCATAAGATATGAATACTTACAAGGCGCAATGGGATTACTTGCACTCAGCATGGATGAAAGAGCGCTATCCTCAGGCTATGTTATTTGTGGGTGCATTTGATGGTAAATTTCTAGATTTTACTACGGAATTTATACAGCTTATTTTTTGTAAGAGTAAAGAGGGTAAACCTTGCCATGATTGCATTGATTGTCAGATGACTCGACGTGGTGAACATCCTGATGTGAAATGGATTAAGCCAGAAAAGTGTGGTGGCTCAATTAAAATTGATCAAATTAGAGAGCTACAAAATTATTCTTATTTAACACCGCAACGCGCTGCCCATCGCTTAATTATTATCCAATCATCTGATCGAATGAATACAGCGGCAGCCAACGCATTACTAAAAATTTTGGAGGAACCAGCAAAGCACACTTTATTTTTATTAATGGCTCAACAATTAAGTACCGTATTACCAACGGTGTTAAGTCGCTGCCAGATACTACGTTTTTCATTGCAAACTAATTTATCTACCATGAATCTTTTATCTCTTGGTCATTATTACACTCAAGAAACACAGCAAGCTTTAATAATTAATCAGGCTGAGTCAATTCTAGAGGGATTAATTGCTGTAATTGAAAAAAAAGAGCATCCTTGTGTTATTGCAACTCAATGGACCCAGTTTGAGCTCAACACTATGTTATGGTTTCTTTATTTAGTGTATTCACAGGTAGAAATAACGCGTGTTTATCCATTAGTACTTACGGGTCCTGCCATCAAGCAGCTGAGTAAATTAACTTTATTGTTAAACCCAATGATTATTTTTGCACAAATCGATAAAATAAATAAATTACAACGAAAATTAAGCCAAAATATAAATGTAAATCATACTTTAGCCTTGGAAGATTTATTGTTTGATTTATAGGAGAAGCTGATATGGACGAAATTCAAAAAATTAGTTGTTCTTTTGATAATCAATCTTCTTTATATCTAGCATATATGCCTTTTGTTAAAGGAGGGGGAGTTTTTATTCGTACACATCATCTTTATCAGTTAGGGAGTGTTCTAATCGTTTCGGTAAAATTAATAGATGAGCATGAAGTGTATCGGGTTGAAGGTAAGGTTGTCTGGATTACGCCAAGAAGTGCTCAAGGCAATAAGTTTACAGGAATTGGGGTACAATTTATTGGTGAAAACGGTCGTTATTTAAAAAATAAAATTGAGAGCTATTTAGCAGAAATGCCCACAGACTATTTAATTTGAGGTTATCAATGTTAGTTGATTCGCACTGTCATTTGAATTTACTGGATTTAACTGAGTTTAATCAGGATTTAGCAAACGTATTGTCACAAGCAAAAGACAATGACGTACATCACTTTTTATGTGTTTGTGTTGAGTTAAGGGATTATCCTAAATTAGAAAAATTAGCTGCTGATTACCCAAATATCAGTATTTCAGTGGGTGTTCATCCGAATAGCGAAATGGATTATCCAGTTACAGCACAAATGCTTTGTGATTTGGCGGCTAATCCTGCGTGCATTGCATTAGGTGAAACCGGTCTGGATTATTACCGTACCCATAGCGAAGAGGGACAAGAAGAGCAACGAGCGCGTTTTAGGGAACATATTAAAGCATCCATAATCACTTCAAAGCCTCTGATTATTCATACACGGCAAGCAGCTGAAGACACTATTAAGTTGATGGCAGAAGAAAATGCACAACAAATCGGTGGTGTCATGCATTGTTTTTCTGAAAGTCTGGATATAGCCTATCAAGCCATTGATCTGAATTTTTATATTTCCTTTTCTGGAATTGTAACTTTTAAAAACGCGACCATATTACAAGAGGTAGCACGGCGAATCCCTATGGACAGAATGCTTATTGAAACCGATTCACCTTATTTAGCGCCGGTACCGTTTCGTGGCAAGCAAAACCATCCTGCTTTAGTGAAGCATGTAGCAGAGATGTTAGCGGAGATTCGTGGAATAAGTTATGATGAATTGGCTGAAATTACAACAAGGAATTTTTATAATTGTTTTAAGTTTCGTTTACTGGAATAAAATGCTCTGAATTTTCAGGCGTTTGCTTAAATAATTGGGTGTACCTCGCATTAATGTAATTCCTTTTTTGAGTAATTTTAAAACATATAGATTTTTATGTTTTCAATAAACTCAAGTATAATATTTCCCTAAATTAATCTGAATGAATAGAAATAAGGAAATATTATGCAATCCAAATTTAGAAAACCTTTCTAAGACATCAACATATCATTTAGCTTTGTTTAAACCCATGATTGATGTTCGTGAATTATTGCATGATGTGGCGCGCGGAGAACATAAAGTGGTTGAAGCGAGGTTAAAGAAAGACATGAGTTTAATGTTTAAAAGGGACAAAGTAACGGATTGCTCCGGACGAACCTTTGATAACGTAAGTAGCTTTGAATATGCACTTTGGGGCTTAGATAAACACATGTGGGCAGTAATGCTTGCGTGCGTACCTCAGAATGAAGAAGGCAATATGATATTCGCAAAATTGATTGCTCAATATAACAAAGTCAACACAAACGGAGTAACTTATAGGCTTAATGGAAAAACAATCACTGAACAGCATTTTAATTTCAAAAATACCATCATTAAAGAGCTGCAAATACAAGAGGACTTGATAAACGTGCCAGGTGCTGATAATCGGGATGCCATTGATAATCAGTGGCGAGAAGGTGTTGGTGCTGCACAAAAGCTACTGCCTGTACATGTTGTTGATGAGTACTGCTCTAATGAACCCTTTTATCCTGTACCTAAATTTACCTCACAGCCAAAATCATCGAAACAATTCTGTAATTGGACTACTGGAAAGGATGAAAATTGGTTTAGCCGTGATTCTAAGTTGCTATTGATTTTGCTATATACAAGGGGACGGCAGAGCGGAGTGGCGGGCGGTGCCGCGTGTGGACAGGCGCTGCTGTGCGCGTCGATTTGGCTGCTTTAACGGCATTATGTGAAGTAAGAACAAAGGATTTTATCAATCTCAAATCGCAACTTGAAGAACAGATGACTTTAGATAATCGTCACCAACGGTTGCATACTATATGCAACTTATGTGGGTGCTGCTGATAGTGTTGATTTAAAATATGATCAATTAGAGTAGTATTATTTCATTATTTGGATAATTCTTTTTTGATGGTTTTGTGTAATAATTTCATCAATAATAAAATCACTTGATTGGAGTAGTACAGTGGAGATTAACCAATGACTTTATACATCGGCTTAATGTCAGGCACCAGCATGGATGGGATTGATGCAGCATTGGTTGACATATCACTGAATAAATTAGTGTGCGGTATCACCAAAAAATACAGTGATCAGGTAAAAAAACGTTTAGACAATATACTTGCTGGTTCTGATTTAAGTCTAGCGTCTATCTGCCAATTAAATACATTAATAGGGCGGGAATTTGGCGCGGTGGCGAATGATTTACTGCGTGAGGCGAAATTATCATCCAGTGCCATTTGTGCCATAGGAAGCCATGGTCAAACTCTATGCCATAATACGAATAGTAGTATTCCCTATACGTTACAATTGGGCTGTGCCCATACGATTTCTTCATTAACTGGCATTACTGTAGTGGCTGATTTTCGCACTCGAGATTTAGTTAATGGGGGGCAGGCAGCACCATTTGCCCCCCTTTATCACCAAGAACTATTTGCCAAAGAGCATGGCTATGTTGCTTTAGTTAATATTGGTGGTATTGCTAATATCACGTTCCTCAATAGTAATAAACTTGCTCAAGGTTGGGATGTTGGTCCTGGAAATTGTTTAATGGATGCTTGGATTGCTAAACATCTGGGAAAATCCTATGATGCTGAGGGCTCATGGGCAAAACAGGGTGAAGTAATTAAACCCTTATTGATGCAGCTCCTTGCTGATCCGTTTATTCAACTTGCTGTGCCCAAGAGTATTGGCAAAGAGTATTTTTCCTTAGCTTGGTTAGAATCTTATTTAAAGCCAGAATATAAACCTGTTGATGTACAAAAAACGCTGATTATGTTAACCGCTCAGACTATTGCGAAGACTGTTACTAACTCTAAAAAAGCTATAAAAGAATTGTATTTATGCGGTGGAGGTATCCATAATAGTCTTTTGCATCAAATAATTGCTGATTTATTGCCTGGAATTAAGGTGAGAAGTAGTGCAGATATTGGGATTAATCCCGATTATGTAGAGGCTATGCTGTTTGCCTGGCTAGCGGCACAGACAATAAATAGAAAAGCCTTGGATTTAAGCGTAATTACAGGTTCTAGGGGACCTGCCATTCTAGGTGCAGTATATCCTATATGATAGAAGTAATTTTTGTATTTTAGATAGCTATGTTTATTAATGAATCATTATTTGAAGCAATAAACAGACACGACTTAGAGCAAGTAAAGCATTTAGTTGAAGAAGTTAAGCTTGATGTTAATAGTCTGCATCTTGATAGTTTGAAATCTCCATCTTAAGAAACTCAACCCATCACATCGAACACGGTAATCGAGTTATTGTGTAATGTGTTAATCTTAGGGACAGACAAGGAGGTTACTCGACCTATAACGCTACCCGTCTCTTTAAGGGAATGCTTCTATCGCTTTATTGATGAGGGACCAATTGAGAATAGTTGACTGACATATTCTATATGTGTGCCCAAATCTGTTTGGGATAAAACTTGTTTTTAAAATCTTCTGAATAGCTTATCGCTTGGATAAAAAAGTCATAAATATAACAGATTCTTTGGACCAATTAAATTTTAATCAACTATATAAAAAAATCGATGTATTGTGCTATATTTTATGAGTGTTTGTATAATAAATAACTATATTTTAACTAAAAGGAATTAAATATGAATAAGATTATTTCTAAAGCCAGTATGTTTACTTTATTGATCAGTATTTCAGTTTATGGATGGGCAGGACCTTGTATGCCTATAGCAAAAGCATGTATGCAAAATGGTTATTATAAAGGTGGTGAAAAAGAACATAAGGGATTAATAAAAGATTGTGTAATGCCCGTTACAATGGGTTCAAAAACACTTCCAAATACAAATTTCGATACTAACCAACTTCAGCAGTGTAAAGAAACTATTGCACAAAAGATAAAAAATAAAATGCACTAGAGACTAGTCGCGCTAAAAATCTGATTTTTGAAGCAATAGACCAAAATCTTCATTATTAAGTGACTTAAATTGGGCCGTACGGCCCAATTTATTTAAGCTTGTTGTAATGACTCCATTATTGCACCTAAAAAGCGGGTTGCTTCACCGCCTGTTACTGCTCTATGATCAAAACTAATCGATAAAGGAAGCATATTATGCGCTTCGACTGCGCCTTTAGTGGTAACAACAGGGCCTTTATATATTCGTCCAACGGCTAATATTGCAACCATAGGGGGAACAATAATGGGGCTTGCAAAACGACCTGCAAATTTTCCAAAATTCGACAGTGTAATAGTAGCACCTTTTAATCTATCGGCAGTAATTTCACGATTGCCTACAGATGTTTTAAATTCGTTAATAATTTTACGTAATTCACTATCAGAACGTTTTGCTACATTGTGAATAACAGGTACAAATAAACCTTCATCATTATCCATAGCCAGGCCAAGATGCACTTCTTTAAAACATTGACGTGCACTATATTTGCTATCAAACCAAGCATTCAGGGCAGGTTCTTTTTGTGATGCATGAACCAGGGCACGAATTATACGTACGGTAATATCCGTTTCAGGCCTCCAGTTGTTTATATCGGCTTCATCAAAAATACTTACAGGAACTACTTCGGTATGAGATTGAACCATGCTATTGAGCATTGCACGTCGTACTCCACGTAGTGGTTCATAACCCACAGGAACTTGTAAGTTTTTATCCGCTTGGGTTTGCACGTCTTCACGAGTAATAACGCCAAACTCACCTGTACTTTTAAGGGTAGATAAATCCACGTCCAATTTTTTAGCCAGCATTTTTACAGCGGGAGTCGCTTTAATACGTTTTTTAGCAGACTGGTGAACACCAATAGTAAAGGTATCCTCACTGATTTCACTGCTTTCTTCTAAATTACCTACTACTGTACCTTTATCAGCTATTTTTGCAGAGGTAGACGTAAAGGTCACTAAGGGTTCTCCCGTTTTAATTACATCACCGGGTTTACCAAATAATTTGCTAATTGTTCCATCTTGAGGGCAGGGAACGTCCACTACAGCTTTAGCCGTCTCCATAGAAACCAAAGGTTGATCCGCAACAACAGTATCACCTTCTTTGACAAACCACTCATGAATTTCCGCGTCAGGTAAGCCCTCACCTAAATCAGGCAGATTGAAAATATTCATTATTACTCCATTATGCTCATAACACTATTTTTAATACGTGCAACACTAGGTATGTATTGTTTTTCCAGTTGAAAATAAGGCATGATGGTGTCATAACCTGTCACACGTTGGACTGGAGCCATTAAGTCAGCCATTGAATTTTCCATAATTAGTGCTGAAATTTCCGCACCAACACCACAGGTTTTTGCTCCTTCATGAACAATCACGCACCGTCCTGTTTTTTCAACCGATGCCAAAATCGTCTCAATATCCAATGGCTTAATCGTTGCCACATCAATTAATTCACAAGAAATCCCTTCATTTGCCAATTGTTTGGCTGCTTGTTGTGTTTCATGTAGGCTAGCCCCCCAACTTATTAACGTTATATCATCACCCTGCTGTAAGGTAAAACATTTACCAATTGGCAGTGCTTCACCATCATCTTCAACGGGTTGTTTTACTAAACGATAAATTCGTTTTGGTTCTAAAAAAATTACTGGATCTGGATTACGTATTGCAGACAGAAGTAACCCATAAGCACGTTTAGGTGAAGAGGGTATGACTACCTGCAAACCGGGGATATGTGCAAATAATGCTTCTGTACTTTCAGAATGGTGTTCAGGAGCCCGAATACCACCACCAAAAGGTGCGCGAAAAACGAGAGGACAGCTCAGTCGTCCCCGAGTACGATTCCTCATGCGTGCAGCGTGGGAGATAATCTGGTTCATTGCGGGATAGATAAAACCCATAAACTGGAATTCAGCCACTGGTCTTAAACCTTGCAAGGACATCCCAATCGCTAAACCTGCAATCATGGATTCTGCAAGAGGGGAATCAAATACTCTTTTTTCGCCAAATCGTTCCTGTAATCCTACCGTTGCCCGAAACACGCCACCGTTTTTACCTACGTCTTCACCAAAAACAACTACATCTTCATTGTGCGCTAACTCATATGCTAAGGCTTGCGTTACTGCCTCAATTAAAGTAATATCAGGCATTATTAACTTCCTCCATAGCGATGGCTCGTTGCTCCACTAAATATTCAGGCAGTTCTGCATAATGATAATCAAAAATGCTGCTGACTGCTTGAGGTGTGGAGCTCAAATATTCATTTACAGCGTTTTTAACTTTTTCTTCACAATTCTTTATTAATGTTTCTTCTTCTTGGGCATTCCACATCTTTCTCTGTAAAAGATATTTTTTAAAGCGCGCAATGGGTTCTTTAGAGCGTGCTTGCTCCACTTCTGTCGAAGGTTGATAGCGCGTCGCATCATCTGCGGTAGTATGATCTGATAAGCGGTAAGAGAGTGCCTCAATTAATGTTGGGCCTTCACCACGACGTGCTTTTTCAATGGCATCGCCAATGATTTGACGTGTCGCTAAAATATCATTCCCATCTATTTGAATGCCAGTAAATCCCGCGGAAATTGCTTTTTGTGCGATCGTTTGCGCTCCCGTTTGTTTCGCTCTTGGAACTGAGATAGCCCATTGATTATTGTTAACCACAAAGACTATAGGTAATTTCCACGTACCCGCCACATTGATGGCCTCATAGAAATCACCTTCAGATGTTCCTCCTTCACCAATACATACCACGGCCACACGTGCTTCGTTTCTGTATTGGAAAGCAAAGGCTACGCCTGTTGCGTGTAAGCATTGTGAGGCAATAGGTACGCAAATAGGTAAATCTTGAGAATTGCAGGAAAACTTACTTCCACGTTCATCACCGCCCCAATAAGAAAGAATTTCTGACATTTTGACACCACGCATGATTTGCGCTGCATAATCACGGTAATATGGAATAAATACATCTTCAGGCTTCATTGCATGACCAATTGCAGTAGAAATTGCTTCCTGGCCATTAATTGGAGCATAAGTTCCCATTTTACCTGTTCTTTGTAACGCAATTGCCTTTTTATCAAATGTGCGAGTAAGAACCATCATAGTGTAGAGTTCTTTCAACGCAGTAGGATCTTGGGCAAAAAGAGGTTCGTTTCCTATCAATTTGCCTTCTTCATTTAGAAGTTGAATGTATGTAATATTAAATTGAGCAACTGTTGCCACGCATGGCTCCTTGTCAACAAAGCGTTTGCATAGCATACTCATAAATTAATTTAAACACCAGTAAATTGAGTGGAATATCGATGAGTCAGAACTTTTCTATTTCCTTAATTTATTGGGATATGATTATGAATACTTTAAACTAAATTTTAATTGAATAAGATGAGAAATATATTGAGTCAATTTGTATTATCGCCACTGGCTTATTGCTCTTCAATGCAAGAGTACTATCAGAAATTGTCCCATTTACCAGGTTTTGTGCTTCTTGAAAGCACAGATAAATCACGTGCTCGCTATGATATTGTTAGTGCTTGTCCTTATGATTCAATTAAAATGGATTCTAGAACCCAAAATAAAGCGCAAGTTCTTGATCAATTAATCCAAAAGTTATCGATGAATCCCTCTGTTGTAGATCTTCCTTTTCAAGGCGGGGCTATAGGTTATATTTCTTATGATTTGGGAGAAACGTTATTCGGAATTGATTCATTGTCACAACCCACATTAAATACAATGCCCATATTAGATCTTGGTTTGTATGATTGGGCTATTATTGTGGATCATTATTGCAAAAAAACCACTTTATTTGCTGCAAATACTCATCCATCGACGTTAGAAATAGTAGATAGAGTTTTGAGTTTGTGGCATGGTGTTGCAATTGCACAGAAGGAAGCCATCTTAAAGAGCGATTTTACTGCATTAATTAGCCAAATCGATTATCAACAAGCATTTTCGGCGATTTATCAAGCATTAATTAGTGGTAGAAGCTATCAGGTTAATTTGACCCAACCTTTTCATGCACATTATGCAGGAGATAGTTGGGAATTTTATAAGAAAATAAGTCAAAAAAATCCTGTTCCTTTTTCTGCATTCCTCAGAACAGAGGACGCAGATATTCTCAGTTTTTCCCCAGAGCGTTTCTTGCAGTATGACCTGGGAAAATTAACAACATCGCCGATTAAGGGCACAATAGGACGTTCTAATGATCCTGTTGAAGATGAACGATTAAAACAGGAATTGGCTGCCAGCGATAAAAATAAAGCTGAAAATGTGATGATCGTTGATCTACTAAGAAATGATTTAGGTAAAATTGCTAAACCTGGTTCAGTACAGGTTACCTCTTTATGTGAGATCGAAAGCTATAATTCAGTACATCATTTAGTAAGCACGATTGAGGCTCAATGTGTACCAAATATTCATCCTTTTCAAGCTTTTTTAGCGTGTTTTCCGGGGGGATCCATAACGGGTGCACCCAAACGTGAATCCATGCGCATTATTCATGAGGAGGAAGCTTACTCCAGAGGCGTTTATTGTGGTGCTATAGGTTATTTTTCACATCATGGCTATTTTGATAGCAATATTGCTATACGTACGATTACAGCCAAAAATAATATTTTGCATTTAGCTGCTGGAGGTGGGATCGTTCTTGATTCAAAATTTAATGATGAATATCGTGAATGTTTTATCAAAATAACGGCGATTATTAATGGACTTAAATAAATTAAAAGAAAAATCACTAATTGACTCGGCAGTTATTGTTCTTTATGAGCGTTCTTCAGACTCATTAATTCTAACGAAACGTAGTGAACATCTACAAGCTCATCCAGGCGAAATTTGTTTTCCTGGAGGAACTTGGGAAGAAGGTGATTATGATTTATTTGCTACTGCGTTAAGAGAATTACATGAAGAATTAGGAATAACTTCTGATAGGGTGAGCTTAATTAAGGAATTAAAAACTCAGAAAACCCTTTTAGGAACTATTATTCATCCGTGGCTTGCCAGTATAGAATCCATTGATCCCTACTATTTAAATCATGAAGAAGTTACAGATTTAATTTGCATACCGATGTCTTTGGTGCAATTGCCTCAAAATTATAAGGACATTATTGTGAGGCGTGGTCGGTTTCGATTTAAAAGTTGTGAGTTTGTCTTTAAAGATAATTGGGTTTGGGGTGCCACAGCTAAGATCATGAAGCAATTGCTCATAAAAGATCCCTTTCCCTAACGGGGCACCTGTCTCGAAGCAAATTAGAAATAGATTAGATCTTAACCCTATTTATAACGATCTTTACGCCACGCTCAGAAATAGATACCCGCAATACAGTCATTACGAAGTAGTAGATATCTTTTGCTCATCCATCTCTGCATTAGTAGGCTCTTTAAGTTCACGACGAAGAATCTTTCCTACATTGGTTTTTGGTAGTTCACTAAAAAACTCAACTATTTTGGGAACCTTATATGCAGTTAAATGTTCACGACAAAAAGCAATTACCTCTTCTGTTGTTAAATTGGGATCCTTTTTGACAATACATGCTTTTACACGCTCGCCAGATTCTTTATCATATACGCCAATGACGCCAACTTCTAAAACGCCTGGGTGCATGCTGATTACTTGTTCTATTTCATTAGGATAAACATTAAATCCTGACACGAGTAACATGTCTTTTTTTCTATCCACTAAATAGATATAGCCTTCTTCATCCATTCTACCAATATCACCTGTTTTTAAATAACCTGATTTTGTAAAGACTAAGGCTGTTTCATCAGGACGTCTCCAGTATCCTGGCGTTACTTGAGGACCTTTGATACAAATTTCTCCGCTGGAACCAATGGGAACTTCTTGTTCATGGTCATCAAGAATAAGTATGTCAGTTGATGGAAGTGGGAGTCCAATACTGCCGTTATATTCAGTAAGCGACATAGGATTAATAGTGGCTGCAGGACTGGTTTCAGTAAGTCCATAAGCCTCTAAAACAGGTGTTCTGGTCACCTCTTTCCAGCGCATCGCGACGCTTTTTTGCAATGCCATCCCCCCAGATAAGGAAAGTTTTAGGTGAGTAAAATTTATTTCTTTAAACTTAGGATTATTTAATAAACCATTAAATAAAGTGTTTACACCCGTTATTGTAGTAAACCCACAATTTTTAATTTCTTTTATAAAATGGTTCATATCACGAGGGTTTGTAATCAATATATTCTTGGCACCAATTTTCATAAAGGTTAGGCAATTTGCTGTTAATGAGAAAATATGATACATAGGTAGTGCAGTGACGATTACTTCATGTTCACTCAGGGTTGGTGCTATCCAGGCATAAGCTTGTAACAAATTGGCCACCATATTGCCATGGGTCAAAATCGCGCCTTTTGCTATGCCTGTTGTGCCTCCTGTATATTGTAAAAATGCCATGTCATCATGGGTGAGCTTTACATGATGTAATATGGACTGTTTTCCTTCCAGTAATGTGTAATTAAAAGAAACCGCATGAGGAATATGATAAGGTGGGACCATTTTTTTTATGTAGTTAACGACTGCATTAAATATTATTCGTTTTACTGGAGAGAATAAATCACCAATTTGAGTCACAATAACATGTTTGAGCATGGGAATAGAAGGTAATGCCTTCTCTATTGTTTTTGCAAAATTTGCAAGAACAATGACCACTTCAGCCCCAGAGTCAGACATTTGTTGGATAACTTCATCACGGGTATAGAGAGGATTAGTATTAACAACAACGTATCCTGCGCGTAAAATTCCAAAAAGCGCTACAGGGTATTGTAAAACATTAGGCAACATAATTGCTACGCGCGCGCCTTTCTCTAATTTCAATTGCTGGAGATAAGCAGCAAAATTACGACTTAACTCATCAAGCTTTGCAAAACTCAGGTTGCTACCCATATTCGCATAAGCAATTTTTTGAGCATATTTGGTGCAAGATTCTTTAAACAAAGCTACTAGAGAGGAGTATTGACTTGGGTCAATTTCATGTGGAACACCACTCTGATATTGTTCAAACCACCGTTTATCCACCTTAATGTCCTTCTGTTATTGTTTTTCACATGTTAGTATAAACAAAAAATCGGGTTATGGATATCATCCTAATGAGTAAAAATACAACACAAACTCAAGCATTTAAGTTAAAAGGCAGACTGTATACATTTACTGTTTTGCATGTATTAAAAACAGATAGTGATTCTTTTAGACAGCAATTAGTTGATACGGTGGCGCGCGCACCTAAATTGTTTGGTCGAACACCCATAGTATTTGATTTATCATCAGTACAGCACTTGGAATTTGATTTATCTGCTTTATTACACATAGTCCGTTTAAATGGCATGATCCCAGTTGCTATTCAGGGCGGGAGCTCTTTTCATGATACTTTGGCACAAAGTCATGGTTTAGCTGTTTTACATGCGTCAGCAACTCAGGATAAGCCTGTTATTGAGCGATCAATTGAACCCACTTCTGCTGAACAGACAAAAACAAAATTAGTGACAACACCAGTGCGCTCAGGCCAGCAATATGTAGCAAAAGGTGCTGATCTTATCGTGACTTCCTCAGTGAGTCATGGAGCTGAATTATTAGCAGATGGTTCCATTCATGTTTATGGTGCTTTGCGTGGCAGAGCTTTAGCAGGTATCTCTGGGGATAAAGAAGCACGAATTTTTTGTCAATCGCTTGAGGCAGAGCTTTTATCTATTGCCGGTTTTTATCGTTTAAGTCTTGCGATAGAACCTTATAATGGTCCCTGTCAAATTTATTTATTAGATGATCACATTCAGATCGAGCCTTTATGATAGATGTTGTTTTTATTTCTGACCTCCATTTACACCCCAAAGAATACGCTATTCAGGAACGTTTTACGCTTTTTCTTGAGTGGGTTCAGAAAAATTCAATAAAAAACATTTATATTTTAGGTGATTTTTTTCATGTTTGGGCAGGTGATGATACTATAAATGATTGGAGTCGCGGTATAGCAGAACAATTGCATTCTTTAAAAAAACAGGGCATTAATCTGTTTTACATGCATGGTAATCGCGATTTCTTATTGGGTGAAAAATTTGCAAAACTGGCAGGATGGACCATTTTATCGGAACCAACAATTATTCATTTAGGTAAAGAAAAGATAATGCTGGCCCATGGTGATCGTTATTGCACTAAAGATTTGGCGCATCAACGATTTCGCTTGCTAACACGAAATAAAATTTTTTCTATTGTATTTTTAAGTCTGTCGGTAAAATATCGTGAGCGGCTAGTAAACCAGGTACGTGCTCGCAGTCAAAATAATGTGAGTAAATCAAGGGAGCAAATGGATGTGGTTGCTGAATCAGTAATTCGACACATGCAAAACCATGGAGTGACTCAATTAATTCATGGACATACACACAAGCCAGGTATTGTTAACTATATGGTTAATTCAGAAAAAATAATTCGATATACACTCAGTGACTGGGATGACAGCCCAAAGTTATTGTGTTATGATACTACAAAGGGGATTTATTTTAGTCATCTTTAGATTTATTGGGAGCCAGCAATGACTGATAATGTTAAGATAAAAGCTAAACAAGATTTAGAAAATATTGTACGCAAGAAAGCGACTCAGGATGCAGAGGATGCTACTCGAAAGCATCGTCAAGAATTGAGGAACTTGCGAGAACAGCAGGATGCGGACAATCTAAGTAACTTATCGAAAAAGAGAGTTAAAACAGATAAGCAAGGTCAAGAGATCAGTCTTTGGGATGAACTTGCACATAAGGCGGATGAAGCAGTGCACTCAGAGCAGCATGCTTATCATGACTGGCGTGCTGCGATGATGTCTTTATTGGCAATGTACTCATTACTGGTGAAAGCCGTCTCTGAAGAACTAGATGTAAAGATAAAGCCACCTATAACTGTTCTAAAACAATTGGTTAGAGAAGAGGTTCTTTATCCTTTAAAAGATAGAATTGTGGATGCAGTTCGTGGTCAGCCTAGAGTCGATTTACCTAAATTAATACATAGTGTGACTATGTCTGATGATAATAAATTAATGATTGATGACGTAAAATGCGCTGGTTCAAAGCCTATTCCCGAGTTTAATCCTGCTTTTAGAACACTGGTTAGTCTTTGGTTAAATGATCAAGGATATGAACCTGCTGCAGAGGATACGTATACGACCAACGATGCACATAAAACGGAACTAACAAAAGAACGATTCGAAGAATTAAAAAATTCTAAAGAATTTGGACTGAATACTTTTCTAGAAGAAAATGTAAATTTGCAATTTAAAGACAGTACATCTCCAACCCCCTAATTTATTTTGGTTGGGCTGGAGAGCTCAACCATATCGCTCATCAAAGTTTCCGGGACACCACTGTGAAATCGGAAAGCTGTGTCTATAGCTAGGATAAATTTATTTTCAATGGCTAGAAGTTGTGCAATACGTTTACTGACATCTCCCCCATATAACTTAGCCAAATACAAATAATCCTCAAAATGGCGAGCCTCAGATTTAACTAAGCTACTATAAAATTTTGCTAGTTCTATATCTTCTAGGTAGGGGATAATTGCCTGAAAGCGTTCACAAGAGCGTGCTTCGATTATAGCACCAATAATAAGTTGATCACATAAACGGGCAATACCATCTTGGCGGGTTACTAATTTGTGCAATTGAGCAGCATATCCTGAAGGATGTAAGGGTCTATATTCAATACCTCGTTTACTCATCATGCGAATCACTTTTTCAAAATGAAGTAATTCTTCACGAGCTAAAGGGGACATTACATCAACCAATTCCTTTTTTTCAGGGTATTTGCTTATAAAGTTAATTGCTGTTGCTGCTGCTTTGCGCTCACAATGAGCATGATCGATCAATAATAAAGGAAGTTGTGTTACTGCATGATTTAACCAGCGTTGCGGAGTTTTGACTTGCAGAAATTTATTTAACGGGTGTAAATCAGTATCTAATTGTTTTAACATGGTGAAAACACACTATACTTTCAAATAAATATTCTTATATCACATACGTTGAATAAATTAAATTGGGTGAAAAATGAGCGAAGAAAAATCAGAGGTTGTATCAAAGGCATGGTTTTCAACTTATGGACTGATAACAGCCGAGCGTATTTTAGGCAAATATAAAATTAAGTTAGCACAAAATGATTTAATAACAGCGATTAAAAGTCCTACTAGTTTTTATCATAAACTTTTAGAAATTCCTTTAAAACATGTTCTTAATGGAATAGTACTGCAGCAGGCTAACGATTATCACGTTTATACACAAAAATTATTTATTGATTATTTATTATCTGGTGAGCATTCTAAAGAAGAGGACACACAGGGAGCAACTACCCGCGAAGATTTGGAGAATGAACGGTTACAATTACTTCTATTAGGTGAGGAATATAATAAGACTGAAGAAGCGCACCATAACTTAATAGCAAGTAGCCAAAGCTCTTTAATAAAAATTACGCGTGAATTTAATGCTGTTATGGAAAAAGCCATTACTGAAATTTCAGAAACACTAAAAAAGATAGGTTCTTCCGATGTCAAAAACAAAGTACCCGAAGCAATCAATCATGCTTTAACATTTTGTAATCTACACGATCAACAATTACAGAGTACTCCATTTCCTTTTATAGAAAGGATGAATGATCTGCTGAAAATACAACTTAATAAAGAGGTAAAAGAAAAGATTATGGATCAATTAGCTGAAGTGTTTGATATAGTAACTAATTTTGATGTAAATGTTTCCTCGTTTGTTGAGGGCGCGGAGGAGATGAGCATCCAGGCCAATTCTTTTAGAGATCGGTTTTATGACAGCATTCTTCGTGTTATGGAGTTGATTAAAATTTTACCTGAATACAAGCTGGATCTTCAGCAAGATATGATTAATAGAGAATCCCTTCATTTCGATAAAAGTATTGGAGCACTTTGATAAAGTTGAGCTTGTAAAATGTCAACAGAGCCAAAAATGAATTTATATTAGCCATAAATGCTGTATTTCATGTACAATACCGCACTTTAAACTACTAACCCTTATGGAGTGCATAATGGCAAAAGAATTAACCTTGTCGATTATTAAACCTGATGCTGTTGCTAAATCAGTGATTGGCCAAATTTACACCCGTTTCGAACATTCTGGTTTAGATATTGTTGCTGCAAAAATGGCTCAATTATCTCGTGAACAAGCAGAACAATTTTATGATATTCACCGTGAACGTCCTTTTTTCAATGCTTTAATCGAATTTATGATCTCTGGTCCAGTAATGATCCAGGTATTAAAAGGCGAAAATGCAGTAATGCAAAACAGAGACATTATGGGTGCTACTAATCCTAAAGAGGCTGCTCCAGGTACAATTCGCGCTGATTTTGCTGACAGCATCGATGCTAATGCTGTCCATGGTTCTGACAGCAATGAAAATGCAGCTCGCGAAATTGCTTTCTTCTTTGAACCACATGAACTATGTGAGCGATAAGATTTAGGTTTGGGAGTGGCTATGATTGAGCAAAAAGTTAATCTGTTGAATTATAATTATCAACAAATGCGTGAATTGTTAAGTTCCTGGGGTGAGCAACCTTATAGAGCACAGCAAATCATACAATGGATTCATCAAGCTGGTTTAGTCGATTTTGCTCTCATGACTAATATTGGGAAAGCATTGAGGGCAAAGCTTTCCCAGTGTTCTCATATAAAAGTACCTGAAATTATAACCTGTCAAAAATCAAATGATGGGACCCATAAATGGTTACTGAAGTTAGATTGTGGGAATTGTATTGAAACCGTATTTATTCCAGAAGCAAGTCGTGGGACTTTGTGTGTTTCTTCCCAGGTTGGTTGTGCATTAAATTGTTCGTTTTGCTCTACCGCAAAACAGGGATTTAATCGTAATCTGACCACTGCAGAAATAATAGGTCAAGTTTGGCTGGCAGTAAGAGAATTATCCAGTAATCAAGGGATTCATGACAAACGAGTGACTAATGTAGTTATGATGGGTATGGGTGAACCATTACTAAATTTTGATAATGTTGTTTCTGCAATGAATATCATGATGGATGATTTCGCTTATGGATTATCAAAACGCCGTGTAACTTTAAGTACTTCTGGGG
>NZ_JBAQZB010000128.1:0-22661 GCF_049790535.1 Legionella sp. | reverse complement strand
CTTCTAAATAATAAACGACTAGGGATATTTCAAAAAATGCTGGGATTATTTTCTAAATGATTTTCTTTCCATATGGTTTGATAGGTTTCCGGTGCAATATTTCCTCCTGAAAGAAGGATTAATATTTTTTGTGGCTCTGATTGCTCTAAAATCCATTTATAGGCTGCGCCCATTGCTAGAGCTGACGTTGGTTCTACAGCTATCTTAAGAAGGTGTATAAGCCACTGTGTCCAATAGTGTATTTCTAATTCAGACACCTCATAAAAACCATTTAGTTGCTTCAAATAATGAAAAGTACGCTCTGAGATTGTAAGTGCTCTTGCACCATCTGCAATGGTAGGAGGAGAGTCTTTAAAACCTATAATCTTTCCCTCACGATAAGACAAGGTTGCATCATTTGCTTGGGCTGGTTCGCCGGCAAAAACAAGCGATTCTTTAGACAGAACTTGTGTGGCTAAAAAAGTGCCAGATAATAAGCCACCGCCTCCACAAGGGGCAAATATCGCATTCGGCTTAAAATCTTGAAGTGCTTCGAAACAAGCGGTGCCTTGTCCTGCGATTACCATATCATTGTCATAAGGGTGTATAAAATAGGCACCTTTACTCGCCATTTCAGCAGTACGCTCTTCTGCTTCAATGCGATTTTCAGTATTTATAACAGTTGCTCCATAACTAATTGTGGCCTGCTGTTTTATTTTTGAAGTAAAGGCCGGAAGAAAAATAGTAGTTTTGACACCAAGCTTTCGACCAGCCCAAGCTACCGCTTGAGCATGGTTTCCAGAGCTAAAAGTCACTATTTCATTGGGAATGCCATGTTGTTCCTTGAGAGAAATGAGAGTATTGAGCGCCCCTCTTGCCTTAAAAGCACCGGTAGTTTGTAACCCTTCTACTTTAAATCGGATATCATGTTTGAGAAATCCATTGAGTAATTGGGATTGTAAAATTGGGGTTCTTTTTATGTGTGGAGAAATTCGTTTATAAGCCTCTTCTACTACTTGAGGCAATAAAGGGTTATAAGTCATTTTCAATCTCAAATATACCGTCTATTTCTACTGTGCTTTGTGACGGCAAACTGTTTGAACCTAGAGATGTTCTTACATGTTTACCACGTTCGCCAAATAGATGTACTATTAAATCGGATGCCCCGTCAGCAATTTTTGCATGATCTTCAAAATCATCTGTCGTATTGATATATACATTGAGGCGGATACATTGCTTAATTTTATCAAGGCAACCATCACAAGCATTTTTTATCTGCAATAAGAGGTTTAAGGCACATAAATGAGCGGCTTGTTTCCCCTCTTCTAAATTATAATCTTTTCCAACCTTGCCTTTATATTGCAAGATTCCATTCCACTTACAAGTTTGTCCTGAAATGAAAACAAGATTACCCGTTTTAATAAAAGGTTGATAATTTGCAGCAGGAGGATTATTTTCTGGGAGCCTAATGCCTAGCGATTTCATCCTTTCTTCAATTTTATTTACCATACAAGTTTATAATTATTTTTAGACTGGGATTATTATAGTTATTAATAAAATGAGGTTCAATTACATTTCCTAGTTTTAAAACTATTTAAGCGCTTTTTCATATATTTAACTCAAAAAAGACCCAAGTAGCATTACCTTGCCTAAAGTGCATGACTTTTGCAATAAAAAATTACCTCAATATGGGCAAAGTAATATATAGCCTTGTTCAGCAACTTCATTCCTTGCGGAGTATATGAAGCAACCTATATTTTTGATGGAATTATTGAAAATGAATCGGACATTCAACCAACAACAATTCACGGTGATACAGGTGCACAAAGTGAAGTGGTATTTGCTTTTGCCTACCTGCTGGCAATACAGCTTATGCCAAGAATCAGGAACTTCAAACATTTAAAATATTACAAGCCCGTTGTGAATGACGGATTTGAGTTTGAGCATATAGAAAGTATTTTTACCAATGAAAAAATTGATTGGGGTTTGATTGAAGCGCATTACTACGATATGTTGCGTGTGGTGATGTCGATTCGAAGCGGTAAAATAAAAGCTTCCACAATTTTAAGAAAGCTGTGTACTCAAAGTCGAAAAAATAAAATATACCAAGCCTTTCGTGAATTGGGACGTGTTGTCAGGACTATGTTTCTGCTCAGTTATATCAATGATATAGATTTAAGACGCGTTATTCAGTCTGCAACCTGCAAAAGTGAGGAATTCAATAATTTCATTGACTGGGTTTCATTTGGCCGAGATGGGATTATTGAAGATAATTTGCGAGCCAATCAGAAAAAAACCATTAATTTCGGACGGCTTGCTGCAAATGCTGTAATGCTTCATGTTGTAGCGAACATAACTAATGTTATCAATGAATTAACTGAAGAAGGAGTTGATGTTACCGATAACATGAAAAAGGCTTTATCCCCATATCGTGGAGGACATATCAACCGATATGGCGTGTTTCCATTGAGCATGAATAAAGAGAAATTAAGGGTTGAATATAGATTGAATTAAAATTGAGCATTAATCGGTCCTTTTCGTCAGAATCCCGGCCGACCCTCTAGAGCATCATAATAAATTTATTTAAAACTAAAAAATGACTTATTGTATATAAATGAATCATAGGATGCAAATAAAAAACTTTGGAAGAAACTTTGCTAAAAACTTAATCGATTTTTCAGATAAGCAATCATATTATATCTTACGTTGTAAACCAGCAGAGTCCAAAATTTTTGTAGAGATTTCTTCAATAGAATAGCTGGTTGAATTAATATAAGGAATTTTTTCCTTTTGATACATAGCCTCAACCTCATTAACCTCCAAGCGACATTGGTCTACAGAAGCATAGTTACTATTTGGTCTACGTTCGGAGCGGATTTGATGTAATCGCGTGACATCGATTGTTAAACCAAAAAGTTTATGTTTATAGGGCTTTAATACTTCGGGTAATTTAAAGTTAAGAATATCTTCTTCAGTAAAGGGATAATTCGCTGCGAGAATTCCATATTGTAGAGCCATGTATAAGCAACTGGGTGTTTTTCCGCAACGAGAAACACCAATGAGAACAATGTCGGCTTTACCATAACCGCGAGTTTTAACTCCGTCATCATGCAATAAAGCAAAATCGATGGCTTCAAGCCGATGTAAATAAAATTTATTATTAATCACACCATGAGTTCGACCGACAGTATAAGATGACTTTTCATTAAGTTCTTGTTCCAAAGGCCCAATAAAGGTATTAAATAAATCAAAAACACGGGCAATTGCTTCTTTAAAAAAATGATTTCGTATTTCTTTATTCACTAAAGTCATAAATACTAAGGGCTTGACGCCAGATTCTCTGAATGCTTTATTAATTTGCAAAACGACACGTTCTGCTTTTTCCATTGAATCAATATAAGGAATAGTGAGGCGTTCAAAAGCAATATTTTCAAATTGAGTTATTAAACTGTTTCCCAGTGTTTCTGCTGTAATTCCTGTTCCGTCTGAAAGCATAAAAACATAGCGTTTCATGATTTACCTTAGATTGTAGTAAGTATACATATTTATAGTCATCTGCTATCTTAATCTATAATACGACACTTTTTCAAAGGGAAATATGCAATCCAATGGATTTGAAGGTAATAGCAAATTGTTTATCACGGGAATCAGTTGTCTGGTCATAAGTTTGGGTTTATTCTTTTTTTGCTTATATATTTTGCCTTATTTCCTTTGGCAATTAAGTTACCCTATTCCTGATTTTATTTTTAATCTTTTGGCAAAGTATCAGGATGATTATCATTACTCTTCTGCGGGCAGTAAGTTTTTCATCTGGTTAATCTTTTTCGTTCCTTGTGTCATTACTGGCCTTATCTGTTATTTTATTTCTCAGCATTTGGATAAACAAAGGTTGGGTATTCCTTCGCAATCAGGATCTAAGATGTCTGACGACCAATTACAGAAACAAATAAAAGAATCTGTAAGTTTAGGGGGTAAAATTCTTGGTTTAATGATTGCTATTGTTGTTATACTTTTATTATTGCAATATTTGATTCAATCAACCGCTTAGTGATTTATCACAGGAGTTTTGTATGTTAACGCATTGGAAAATCAAAAAAATTGTTAAAAAATTAAAATCCTTACAAGCAAATCGCGTAAATAATCAACCTACTGATGAAGTGTTGAAAAAAGAAATCGCCTATTATTTTGAATTGGCAACTATCTATAAGAAGAGGATTGGCAATAAGAAATTTCCTCATGCATCGATTATGTATGAAGAGTGTCTTAGAGCAGCTGCAAGCCTTGATGATGCAGAAGCAAATTATCAATTAGGGAAAATACTTCTTGATGACGCAAAATTCAGAGAAGAGCTGGAAAGAGAAGGTGTTTTTAACAGTGAAGTGAATAATAAAAAATGCCTACAATTTTATGAAGATGCTCATGCCTATTTATCTGCTGCGGTGGTTTTAGGTCACATTGAAGCAAAAAGATTAAGAGGGCTTTGCTTTATTAATGGTTGGGGAGTAGAGACAGATAAAAATGCTGGGTTTGAATTAGTTGTAGCAAGCATTGAACAAGAAGGCTCTTGGGATCGAGTCCCGCAAATATTTTCCTCCATAGGGCTTAATAAACCTGAGTTTTTCTCAGCAATCATGCAGCGTAGAAAAACATCCTAAGATGAATGCTTTCCAGCCACAAGGAATTTTTCATGTTAAGACGTGATATCACAACAACCAATGTTTTAATTGCTGCAGCTGGAGGAATGGTAGGTTCAGGATGGTTATTTAGCCCTTATATTAGTGCGCAAATAGCGGGCAGTAATTCACTTGTTTCGTGGGTTATTGCGACAATTTTTATGCTCTTTATTGCATTACCATTATGTGAATTAGGCACTATGTTTCCCATTTCGGGAGGAATGTCAAATTATCCGACATTTACTCATGGAAAAGAGGTTGGTTTTTTATTTGCCTGGACCTCATGGCTATCTTATGTTGTTATGACTCCAATTGAAATACAGGCGATTCTTCAATATACGAGTCATTTTTTTCCAATATTTGTTGCCGGTAATTCAGTAACACTTCAGCTTTCGGCCTATGGTTATCTTGCGGCTGCTGCTATTATGCTCTTTGTTGTTTTATTAAACTCATATGGTATAAAGTTATTGGTTGAATGTAATAAGTATGCAAGTTTTATTAAATTCATTCTACCTACGATTGCAATTATTTCTTTATTGCATGTTGCCCCCACGATGGACAATGTTTCCATTGATTTATGGGATAAAGACAATTGGGTTCGTATTTTTGCAGCACTTTCAGAAGGAGGTATAGTTTTTGCTTTTACTGGATTTCAAAATGGTTTAATATTGGCAGGAGAAGTTAGAAATCCGCAACGAAGTATTCCAATTGCTATTTTGGGAGCGGTTTTAATTGGCTTTGTTTTATATTTTCTCTTGCAATTAAGCTTTATTGCAGCCGTTCCACAAAAATACTTAATACATGGTTGGTCTGGATTAATTTATCCAGGAGATAGTGCGCCTTTGGTAGGATTAGCGCTCCTGTTAGGATTGGGGTTGGTCGCTACTTTGTTAATGATTGACGCTTCATTTTCTCCTTTTGGTACAGCCTTGATTTATACCGCGGCTACATCACGAATTCTTTATGGAATGGCACAAAATAAACATTTGCCAAAAATATTTTTAAAAGTGAATCGTTATAAAATTCCTTATGTTACTCTTTATACTAATTTAGTAGTGGGTATGTTATCTTTTATGCCATTTCCCGGCTGGCAAAAACTGGTTGCTTTTCTTTCTTCTGCCAGTATTCTTTCCTACTGTATAGGCCCTATTTGTCTATTAGCAATGCGAAAATTACAGCCTGATACATTGCGTCCTTTTAAACTTTCTGGTGCTTTGTTTTGTTCGCATAGTGCTTTTTATTTTTGTAATTTAATGTTGTATTGGTGTAGTTTTGCAATTATTTGGAAACTCGATGTTGCGTTATTAATAGGTATTACTCTTTATTTTTTGGCTCATCGCAGAAGCTCTTTAGATAATGGTTTGCTTCTGGGTTGGTTTATATTTTATATGATAGGCATACTGCTTATCTCTTATTTAGGTGCTTTCGGCGGCATAGGATTTTTGCATTTTCCTTTTGACTTACTCTGTATTCTTCCATTAAGTATCTTTACTCTATGTTTGTCACAAACATTATTAAAGCCTGCTAACCATAAATATGTTCTTAATGAGTGTGATAATTCAATAAGTATAAAAAAGGATGAAGTCCTGATTTAAATAATTGATTTGTTTAGACCTCTGCAGTGAGCCTCAAATCATAGCAAACACAAAAGACGTATGATACCCTTTAGCACCTTGTATTTTCTTGATTAAAAAAATATATTTCCGAGAAGAATTTTCATGAGACGAAAAACCCGAACTAAATTGAATCCTCTCCCGCAAATCGTTGAAATAGTTAATTTAAGTGATGAGGGCAAAGGTGTGGCACGTATAAATGGTAAAGCTACTTTTGTCCAAGGTGCATTGCCTGAGGAAGTGGTTGAATTTCAATATACTCGTGTAAAAAAGGATTATGATGAAGGACGATTAACCTCTGTTATCAAAGCTTCTCCATTGCGAGTGGATCCTGTATGTTCACATTACATACTGTGTGGTGGTTGTTCTTTACAGCATCTAAGTGAGCGGGAACAAATTCATTTTAAACAAGAGCATTTATTGGATTTACTCTCACGCTACGGGCATACACAACCACAAACTGTATTGCCTCCATTAATTGCCAAGCACTGGAATTACCGTAACAAAGCACGTTTAAGTGTGCGTTATGTGGAAAAAAAGCAAACTTCCATGGTCGGATTTAGAGAAAGAAACAATCCACGTTATATTACTGAGATTACGCAATGCCCTGTGTTAAATGCAAAGCTTGATAAAGACATTATTCCTTTACGGCATTTGATTGCTTCCATGGACGATAAACAGTGTATCGCCCAAATTGAAGTCGCTGCAGGTGATGAAGAGATCGGGCTTATTTTCCGTAATCTGTCAGCATTGAGCGCTCATGATGAGCTTATAATTCAGCAATTTGCTGAGCAATATCAATATAAGATTTTCTTGCAGCCAGGTGGTCCTGACAGTGTGTATTGTTTTTATCCCCCAAACGCCAATGAATATTTAAAGTATTGTTTGCCAGAATATCAAATTACTTATTTGTTTCATCCTACTGATTTTACTCAGGTAAATGCAGAATTAAATCGTTCCATGGTGGCACTCGCGTTGCAATTAATGGATTTAAAAAGTACAGATTTTGTGCTCGACTTATTTTGCGGCTTAGGTAATTTTTCATTACCAATGGCTAAATTTTGTGCCACAGTGCTTGGTGTTGAAGGTAGTGCAACTATGGTTGATAGAGCATACATGAATGCAAAAATGAATAATCTAAGCAATGTAAATTTTTATGTGGCTAATTTGGATGATGTAGATGAAGTGCAGAAGTTGATTCAACAAAAGTGCAATAAGATATTAATTGACCCTCCCCGTTCTGGGGCATTGGAACTGGTGAAGCACATCAATGCCCTTAACCCAGAACGCATTGTCTATGTTTCGTGTAATCCAAGAACTTTAGCAAGAGATACTGATATTTTAGTGAATGAAAAAGGCTATGTTTTGATGAAATCTGGAGTGATGGATATGTTCCCTCATACTGCGCATGTTGAATCAATAGCTTTATTTGTAAGAGGATAAAACTTATGGTTAGAGTAAAAGATACCGTTCCGTTAGCTGCTGATGGCAGTATTGATGTTGATTTGTGGTTGCATCAGCTGAGCGTAAAAGGCTATCTTGATAATCTTGAACTCATTCGTAGTGCCTGTACATTAAGCCAACTATCAGGAACGGAGCACGCTACAGAAACGGGCCAATCCTGTTTACAACAGGGTTTGAATATGGCTGATATGCTTGCTGATCTGGAAGTGGATCAGGAAACATTAGCCGCCGCAATTATTTTTGAGAATGTGCATTATACTGACTTATCCCTTGAGGATGTGGAAGAGCAATTAGGCCCTAATATTGCCAAACTTGTCAAAGGAATTGAGCGTATGAGCGCAATGCACAATGTTCAATCCCTAAATAAATACCCACAAAATAAACAACAGATCGATAATATTCGTAAGATGTTATTGGCCATGGTTGATGATGTCCGAGTGGTCTTGATTAAACTAACAGAACGTTTGTGTGTTTTAAGGGCAGCAGGCAATTTACCTAATGCATTATGCATACAGCTTGCTACTGAGGCGATGGAAATTTATGCTCCTTTAGCCAATAGATTGGGGATAGGAGCAATTAAATGGGAAATGGAAGATTTAGCATTCCGTTATTTACATCCTGATGATTATAAAGCCATAGCCAAAGGACTTAAGGCAAAACGTCTAGAGCGAGATAGTTTTGTGAATGCAATTGTAGTGCAATTAAATGATCAGATTAAATGCAGTGGCATTGATCATTTTGCGGTTTATGGTCGTTCAAAGCACATTCATAGTATTTATAAAAAGATGACACGCAAGAATGTGGCACTTGATGAGATATATGATGCCACAGCGGTTCGCGTCCTTGTTCCTTCGGAATCCCAATGTTATGAAGTATTGGGAATGGTTCATACTTTGTGGAAACAAATTCCTGCTGAATTTGATGATTATATTTTTAACCCCAAAGCAAATGGTTATCAATCTTTGCATACAGCGGTAGAAACTGAGGAAAGCAAGGTTTTTGAAGTGCAAATTAGAACGTTTCATATGCATGATTTAGCCGAAATGGGGGTAGCTGCGCATTGGAAATATAAAGAAGGAGGTATTACCCATAAAGAAAGTCATGAACGTAAAATTGAATGGCTACGTGATGTATTGGCTTGGCATAAAGAAATGACGAGTAATAAAGGTGTTTCTGAAAGTACAATGAGCGAATTTTTGGAAGATCGAGTCTATGTATTTACGCCGGATGGGGATGTGTTGGATTTACCACAAGGCGTGACACCTTTGGATTTTGCTTATCATGTTCACAGTGATTTAGGTCACCGATGTCGAGGGGCACGAATTAATAGCCATATAGTGCCTTTAACATATCAATTAAAAACGGGTGACCGCGTTGAAGTGTTAGCTGGAAAACAAATTAAACCGTCGCGTGACTGGATTAACCCGCATTTAAATTATTTAAAAACATCTCGAGCTAAGGCAAAAGTTTTGCATTGGTTCAAAATGCAGGATTATGATCGAAATATTTTGGAAGGACGTGAATTATTAGATAAAGAATTAAAATCTTTAGGAATTAAATCAGACAAACTCAATGAAGTTGTGAGTATGCTTCACTTTAAAAAATTAGATGATCTTTATGCTAATGTTGGACGTGGCGATATCAAATTAGGGCAAATTATTAATAAGCTTGCGCCACAGTCAACTTCTGAATTGAATCTGGAAAAATTTGTAAAAAATCAGCCTAAACCTGAAATAACTGGAAGTGATTTGCGTATTGAAGGGGTAGGTAATTTATTAACCTTTATGGCACGTTGTTGCCAGCCAGTACCTGGAGATGTAGTTATTGGTTACATCACCATTGGTCGCGGAGTCTCAGTACACAGACAAGATTGTCCAAATATTATTCATGCCAGTGAACGCCAAAAACAACGCTTTTTACAAGTGAGCTGGGGCAGTACTACCCGTGATAATTATGTGGTGGATATTTTGATTAAAGCGTTTCATCGCGCTGAATTATTAAAAGATGTAACTTCATTACTTGCTAATGAAAAGGCTCATGTATATGCTTTGCAAACGCAAAGTAACAAGAATGAAAATATGACATATATTACTGTAACTATTGATATTGATGGTTTGAGTACTTTGTCGCGTTTGTTGGCGAAATTGGCACAGATCCCTAATGTTTTAGAAGCAAGACGACAGCTTTGAAATTAATGCAACTCATTTGTTTCTGCGAAACTTAAAGGTTTCGCAAGGGTAAAATAAAACCTGCAACCACGGAGCGCCCTTCACTGAGCAAGACATTATAAGTCCTGCAAGCGGCACCAATAGACATGCACTCTATACCGATTCGTTGCTGTGATAATTGACTCATAATTGACATGGGGGGAAATTTTCCTCTATTCTTATGACCAATAATAATAACTTCCGGCTTAAACTTCATTAACTTTTGCAAATAACGATCATTAATTTCTTGAATATCTTTAATCGCAACATGAGTGATGAGTTCTTTTTTGGAAACTATTAAACTCTGTTCATAAATGATCGAATTAATCTGAATCTGATTATCATTATAAGCTTGCACTGCATTACTTTCTGTCGCTTCAAGATTAATATGCATGGTTTTGAATAGTTCATTGAGTTATAGTTGCTGTTAGTATACTACAGAGGTCAATATTATGAATCAATTGATATGTATTAAACAGGTACTGCCGTTAGTCGATAAAGTACAGGCGACGTTGGTTGGTAGGAATTGCCATGTACCTTATTATTAATTCAGAATGTAATTTTATCCCTCAAGAAGTACAACCTTTAACCTCATCAGGAACGGCTTTACTTAATTTGTTGTATTGTCTTGGTTATGATGCTCAAAATCCCCCTTTAGCTGATTTGTTAAGAAGAGTTTACTCGCTTCAAGGTAATTGGTTGGTTTTAAGTCCAGTGCATTGGCAGGCAACTCATAATGATGCATTGATTGTTGCTACCGGTAAGGATTTAGAGTTACAAGAGGATGAGACTAAATTATGGTTTGACTTATTCTCTGATTATCTGGGAGCAGAAGGCTGGAGACTGTACTATCATGATGCAGAAACGTGGTTACTTTGTGATCGAGAAAATCATCCTTTAAAAGCAAAACCTCCGCAGCAATTGTTGGGTAAGTCATTAATGTCGGAATTAACTCAACTGGATCACACCTTATTTTGGCAAAAGTTTATTACTGAAAGCCAAATGTTATTTGCTTCTAAGCCAAATCAGTCCGGGGTGAATGGCTTGTGGCCTTGGGGAAATGCAAAACTTATTGATAAAACAATAACGATTTGTGCTGATGAATTTTTTTTATCAATGGCAAAAATGTGCGGCACTAATGTTACTAAATATAGCCCATCAATTAAACTCAAAGAACAGCAAATTCTTCTGCTCACTGAATTTTCTATACTCAGTGAACAGCATCAGGAAGAATTAAAAAAATTAGTTGTTCATTGGTATTGGAATAATATCGCATACACCAGTAGTAACTCTAGCTGGTTCATTCGTTTATGGAGAAAAATAATTTATGCTAATTAAATGCCGGCCTCAACCAACACACACACTAAACTTACCTAATACACCGGAAATTTTAAAAAGAATATTTGCAGCTCGCGGAATTACTGAGGCCTCACAACTGGATAAACAATTACAGACTTTATTACCTTTTAATCTTTTAAAAGGTATTGATAGTGCATGTTTTCGATTGGAAATGGCATTACGCCAACAACAACGAATCTTAATCATTGGCGATTTTGATGCGGATGGTGCGACATCAACAGCAGTTGCTATCACAGCATTGCGCGCGATGGGTGCGAAATTTATTGAGTATTTAGTACCCAATCGTTTTGAATTTGGCTATGGATTAACGCCACAAATTGTAGAAGTAGCCAATAAATGGCAACCGCATTTAATTATTACCGTCGATAATGGTATCGCCAGTTTTGATGGTGTTGATAAGGCAAATCAATTAGGAATTGATGTATTAATTACGGATCATCATCTACCCGCGGAGAATATTCCTAATGCCATTGCTATTGTGAATCCTAACCAAAAAGGCTGTGATTTTCCGAGTAAATCTATTGCAGGAGTAGGGGTAATTTTTTACGTCATGCTGGCTTTGCGCAGACATCTTAGCCAAGCTGGCTGGTTTAGTGAAAGGCAAATTCCTGAACCAAATATGGCCAGTTTTCTGGATTTAGTTGCTTTGGGAACTGTTGCTGATGTGGTTGAGTTAGATCAAAACAATCGCATCATGGTGCATCAAGGGATGGCAAGAATTCGTCAAGGGCATTGTCGTGAAGGCATTAAGGCATTGATTGAAGTTGCTGGACGTGATTGTGCACGATTAACAGCGTCTGATTTGGGCTTTGCTATTGCGCCTAGATTAAATGCCGCAGGCCGTTTAGATGATATGGCTTTGGGTATCGAATGTTTAATATCTTCTGATTTGCAGCAAGCCAGAAATTATTGTCAACAGTTGGATGAATTAAATCAAGAAAGAAAGCAAATTGAAATGGAGATGAAAGAGCAGGCTATGCTTGCTTTGGATAAGCTATCTATGAGTAATGAGTATAAAGGAAACCAGTTACCTATTGCTTTGTGTCTTTTTGATAAAACTTGGCATCAAGGAGTTATTGGGATCTTGGCTGGAAGAATGAAAGAGCGCTATCATCGTCCCGTAATTGCTTTTGCAGAAGTCAGCGAGAGTGAATTAAAGGGTTCAGCACGTTCAGTTCCTGATTTAAATATTCGTGATGTATTGGCTGCTATTGATAAAGATCATCCTGGATTAATTACCAAATTTGGCGGCCATGCTATGGCGGCTGGTTTAAGTATTCATTCACAATCGCTTACCATATTTCGTGAGGCCTTAGTTGCTGAAGTTAATAAGCACCTTGATTTATCACAATGTGAAGGGGAGCTATTTACTGATGGTCCTTTACATCCGGTCGAGTTGAGTATGGAAACAGCGCAATTAATTCAGCAAGCGGGACCTTGGGGACAACAATTTTCCGAACCTATTTTTGATAATGTATTTGAAATTTTAGATCAGCGTCTTGTTGGGACAAATCATTTAAAAATGACTTTGCTGCCTAAACAGGGAGGACAGCAACTGGATGCTATTGCTTTTAATGTGGATCTGCAATCCTGGCCGGATCATAGAGCACGGTACGTACATGTGGCGTATAAATTAGATATTAATTTTTTTCAAGGAAGAACTCGCTTGCAATTGCTGATTCAGGCAATGAATAGGGTGGAGTAGTAGGGCAAAAAAGCCAAAATCAGAAACTGGGATTATTTGTCATCATTCAATAATGGTCCCTCCGCCGACATCGCAGTTCATTTCTTTTCGTTCGCGCTCAGAAATGGTTACCTGCAATGTTAGCTCGTCACTCCGTTTTAGTCTGTAGTAGCGGGTAAGTCGGCAATGGGTGGGTTATTTTTTTTTACAAAATCTTCGCTTCAGTTATAATTACCTCTTTTTTAATTAAAAATATATGACGTTAAATACACTTATTTCACCCATAGCAATTGCTCCTATGATTGACTGGACCTACAGTCATTTTCGTGTTTTTATGCGTATTCTAGCTCCTTCTGCTCTTTTATATAGCGAAATGCAAACCTGTGGTGCTGTACAAAATAATCCAGTGCGTTCGTTACAGTTTAATACGCAAGAACATCCGTTAGCATTACAACTTGGTGGTTCTGATCCTCATGCTTTAGGGCAATGCGCTAAACTTGCTGAGCAAGAAGGATACAATGAAGTCAATCTTAATTTGGGTTGTCCGAGTGATAAAGTGAAAGCAGGGCATTTTGGCGCTTGCTTGATGAACGAATCAGCTAAAGTAGTTGCTTGTATTAAGGCGATGCGGGAAGTAGTAAGTATTCCTGTTACTGCAAAAACACGTATTGGGATTGATTATCATGACAGTTATGAATTATTTAGTGACTTTGTACATCAAATAGTAGAGGCAGGTTGCCAAAAAATTATTGTGCACGCACGTAAGGCCTGGCTAAATGGTTTAAGCCCCAAACAAAACAGAACCATTCCTCCAGTTAATTATGATTATGTTTATCGTATAAAAAAGGAAATTCCTGATATTCCTGTGGTAATTAATGGAAACATTCTGAATATCCACGAAATCAACAGTCATTTGAACTATGTTGATGGCGTCATGCTCGGACGTCTGGCTTGCGATAATCCTTACCAAATCGCGAAAATACATGAGATTCTTTATCCAAAAGTACAGAAGCTTAAGCGAGGAGAGATTTATATGCGTTATTTGGAGTATTTACTTGATGAATACACTAAAGGCGTTTCGTTAAGTTTATTAGTAAAACCCCTATTTAATTTACCATTTGGTTTACCTGGCGCTACTCAGTGGAAAAAGAAACTAATGCTTATTTTACAGACTAAAGATCTTTCATTATTTGAGCATTTAATTCACTATTTACTGGACATTGAATCAGCGGTTATATAAATAGCTCCAAATATCTCTTTATTTTTTCAATCAAAAAAGGATCTAGTAATGCGCAATATCTTCTTCTTTAAGTGACTTCAGGATTGAGTCACGTTTTTTTAAGTCAGAAAAATAACGTGATAAATTAAAGAGCTCTGAGAGATCAATTTTGACATTTGCAGCCCATAATAGCATTACAAATAAATAAGCATCTGGTAAAGTAAAATGTTCACCGCTTAAGAACTTGTGATTTTGGAGATGTTTGTCAATAAAGGTAAATTTCTTTTTTAATAATGGTATTACTAAATTGTTTTTTATTTCTTGTGGCATGTCTGGATTCCAAAGTGGTCCAAAACCTTTATGTAATTCAGTTGCCACATAGTTCAGCCATTCTAATACTCTATATCGTTTGAAATCGCCTAGTGTTGGTAATAGTTGTGTTGCATTGTTGGTATCTGCGAGATATTGCAAAATTATTGCATTTTCAGTGAGGGTTTTATTATCGCCTGTAATCAATGTGGGTACAGCACCTTTAGGGTTTATTTTTAAAAAATCATTGCCAGTTGCCGTTTTTTTTGTTATTAAATCCACAGCTTCATATTCAGATATTAATGCTAACTCGTTAATAATAATGTGAGTTGCTAAAGAGCATGCACCTTTTGAGAAAAATAACTTCATAGCTACCTCCTTTTATTTAATCTATAAAATAAGAGTAGTGGATAAAGAGGTATGTTTACAAGTATATTTTCTATTCTTCTTTGTGCTTATCAATTAACTTCTTCCTTTTTGATATTTATCTAAAGGTATTCATGGTATTTTTCCTTGAATTTTAGTACATTAACTAAATTTGTAATTTGAAATTTCCAGAGGATTATTTGGGTCATGCTGAATACGTTGATTAAGAAAATGTTTGGAAGCCGAAATGAGCGTACATTACGGCATATGGAAAAGGCGGTAGTGACCATTAATGCATTTGAAGCACAAATGAAAGACCTGTCCGATGCCGAATTATTGGCGAAAACTCAGCACTTTAAAGCGCGTTTTAAGGAGGGTGAAAGTCTTGATGAATTATTAGCAGAAGCCTTTGCTACGGTTCGCGAGGTCTCTGTCCGCACTTTGGGTTTGCGGCATTTTGATGTGCAGTTAATTGGCGGAATGGTATTACACGAAGGTAATATTGCGGAAATGCGTACAGGGGAAGGTAAGACCTTGGTTGCTACTTTACCTGCTTACCTTAATGCCATTAGTGGTCATGGTGTACATGTGGTAACTGTCAATGATTATCTAGCCAAACGGGATAGCCAATGGATGCGTCCCATATTTGAATTTTTGGGACTGACTGTGGGGGTTATTTATCCTGATATGTCTCATAGTGAAAAAAAGGCAGCCTATAATTGTGATATTGTCTATGGCACTAATAATGAATACGGTTTTGATTATTTGCGTGATAATATGGCTTTTAGCCTTAATGATAAGGTACAAAGGGAACTTAATTTTGCCATTGTTGATGAGGTAGATTCCATTCTTATTGACGAAGCGCGTACTCCTTTAATTATTTCAGGTGCTGCTGAAGACAGTTCTGAACTGTATATTAAAATAAACAAATTAATTCCTAATTTGAAGAAGCAGGAAGAAGAGGGTGGTGAAGGCGATTACAGTATTGATGAAAAACAAAAGCAGGCTCATCTTACCGATACAGGTCATCAACATGTTGAAGAGTTGTTGATTGCAGCAAAATTATTGGATCAAGGTGAAAGTTTATACCATGCCAGCAATATTATGTTAATGCATCATGTTAATGCAGCGCTTAAAGCCCACGCAATGTTTCATCGTGATATCGATTACATCGTCAATGACGGTCAAGTAGTGATTGTAGATGAGCATACAGGTCGTACCATGCCGGGACGTAGATGGTCAGAAGGCTTGCATCAAGCTGTGGAAGCTAAAGAAAATGTTTCTATTCAAAATGAAAACCAAACTTTGGCATCCATTACGTTCCAGAATTTTTTCCGTATGTACAATAAATTATCGGGAATGACGGGAACTGCAGATACGGAAGCGTATGAATTACAGCAAATTTATAACCTTGATGTTGTGGTGATTCCAACTAATCAGCCCATGATGCGAAAAGATGAGTCTGATTTGGTTTACTTAAATCAGACGGATAAGTTCCAGGCAGTAATTGATGACATCCGTGATTGTGTAACACGTCAGCAGCCGGTATTGGTGGGTACAGCCTCTATCGAAGCTTCAGAATTCTTAAGTAAGCTTTTGAAAAAAGCAGCTATTAAGCATCAGGTTTTAAATGCTAAGTTTCATGAAAAAGAAGCACAAATTATTGCTGAAGCAGGGCGACCTGGAGCAGTAACCATTGCTACAAATATGGCTGGGCGAGGAACTGATATTGTCTTAGGGGGTAGCTTGGCTGCCGATTTAGCACAATTACCTGAAACTGCTCCAGCAGAAAAAAAAGAAGAAGTAAAACGCATATGGCAAAAGCGTCATGATGAGGTTCTCGAGTCAGGTGGCCTAAGAATTATTGGTTCTGAACGTCATGAGTCTCGTCGTATTGACAACCAGTTACGTGGTCGCTCTGGTCGGCAGGGCGATGTGGGAAGTAGTCGTTTCTATTTATCCCTTGAAGATAATCTAATGCGAATTTTTGCTTCCGAACGCGTAGCATCCATGATGCGTCGTTTGGGAATGAAGCCTGGTGAACCTATAGAACACAGTTTAGTAACTAAAGCGATTGAAAACGCACAACGTAAACTGGA
The DNA here is from genome assembly GCF_049790535.1 of Legionella sp. GTDB lineage: Bacteria > Pseudomonadota > Gammaproteobacteria > Legionellales > Legionellaceae > Legionella. The sequence continues at coordinate 5,689 of NZ_JBAQZB010000128.1, read as the reverse complement.
AGGACATCATTTTGATGTTAGAAAACAACTTCTGGATTATGATAATGTAGCGAATGATCAACGACAAGTTATTTATACACAACGCGCAACCATTATGGAAATGGCTGATACTGCAGATGTTATTAAAATGATGCGCGAAGAAGTAATTAATAATCTGATCGATACTTACATTCCACCACACAGTCTGGAAGACCAATGGGAAGCTAAGGCTTTAAGTGATGTATTAACTGAAGAGTTTCATTTCAATATTCCTGTTCTGCAGTGGATTGAAGAGGATCATCATATTCAACCTGAGCAAATTAAAGAAAAAATTCTTGCTGTTGCTGAGGAACACTACAATGAAAAAGTAATACAAGCAGGAAGACCTGTGATGTCTCAGTTTGAAAAATCAGTAATTTTACAAACTTTAGATAATCAATGGCGTGAGCATTTAGCGGCAATGGATCAATTACGTCAAGGAATTCATTTACGCGGTTATGCGCAAAAAGATCCAAAACAAGAATATAAAAAAGAAGCGTTTAGCTTATTTACCAGTATGCTGGATAATTTAAAATATGAGGTGATTCGCCTTATTTCTTCCGTAGAAGTCCAATCTGAAGCAGATGCTAATGCAGTTGAAGAACAACGTCGTGCTGATCAAGTAAGCAAGATGAATTTAAATCATGGCAATTCTTTAGATGAGGAACGAGGTACTACTCAAACAGCAACTTACAGACGTCAAGAAAAGAAAATAGGACGAAATGATTCTTGTCCATGTGGTTCTGGTAAGAAATACAAATCTTGCCATGGTAGTTTATCGTGATAAAAGTAGCAGTAGCAGTTATTGTTGATACACAGCAGCGTATTTTAATCACTCAACGCCCACTTCATGCTCCTCATGGTGGGTGTTGGGAGTTTCCCGGCGGGAAACTAGAGGATAATGAATTACCTGAACAAGCTTTAATTAGAGAAGTTAGAGAAGAGGTTGGTTTGGAGGTTCTTAGTTATCAATTTCTTGGTGAAGTGAATCACCAATATTCTGACAATTCAGTGCAGTTATTTATTTTTTGTGTCAGCCAATTTTCAGGAAGTCCTTTGTGCATTGAGGGACAATTAGCAATGAAATGGGTAAGCCAAAAGGAACTTAACCCTGCTGATTTTCCTAAAGCAAATCGTGAAGTTATTGCATTGATTCCAATGTTAGATTCTCATCTCTCTTAATGACTTAAGCCAAATATATTCGTGTAACACACGTACTATATGTATTTTAATGCTCTCATTGTTTTACTTTCAATTTTTGGATTAGCAGTTGGTTAAGTACAAGTTTAACTGTTACAATAATAGGACTTACATTATTTGATTATATTCGATGTTACATAAAAGGTGCGGACAGTCCCACGGCACAATTTCCCATAGCTGATGCAACAAAAAAAATTACCTTAGAGCCTAGTTCCTTTACTTTGAGAAATGCAATTAGTGATGAAATGTGTACACATGATAAATTCAATGAAAAATTACCTGTTGATCATTTAACGGATTTTGTTGTGTTAATGAATCTAACATATCTACATGCTCTTGCCACAAAATGGAAAATAATTAAACCATAATGATACATTATCGATCAATAAAAGGCAATAATTGTTTTTAAAATAATCATAAATGGGATTTCAGGTATTGTTTTTACTTATAACCATCTACATTATTTGGAAAGCAAAACTTTGTTTTTGCTCAAAACTTATAAATCATTTACTATCTCCTCTATTATCTTTTTAATCATTTCTAATTGTCAGAATATTGGAGCAATTATGGAAAAAAATGTGCTTGGTCTTTTGAAAAAACGGAATTTCTTACCCTTTTTTCTTACTCAGTTTTTTGGAGCATTTAATGACAATGCCTTTAAACTCACTATGTTAACGATGATTAGCTATCAGCTGACTCATGTTCAGCCCCAATCAGAATATTATCAGGCTTGGGCAAGTGTTTTATTTATTCTGCCATTTTTTCTTTTTTCGGCTACTTCAGGTCAATTAGCAGATAAATATGATAAAGCAGTACTAATTCGTCTTATTAAATGTGTTGAAGTGTTTTTGATGGGCATAGGCGGTTTTGCACTTTTTTATGGAAATATCTTTTGGATGATGTTTACTCTAGCAGGAATGGGAACACATTCGGCCTTTTTTGGGCCAATAAAATACGCTATCCTGCCTGATCATTTAGCAAAGAACAATTTATTAGGTGCCACAGGCTTAATAAATGCCAGTACCTTCATTGCAATTTTATTTGGGGTTACTATGGGTACTTTAGCCATGGGAGCGAATATTTATTTAGCTATATTTATGGTGGTATTTGTTGCACTTGCTGGTTTATTTGCTAGTTTATTTATCCCTAGCGCTCCCTCATCTTTACCTCATTTAAAAATAGATTTACGGTTTTGGAGAGCTACTTTTACGCTGCTAAAAAATGCTGTAGAACATTCTGGAATTTTATTGGCTATTTTAGTGATATCCTGGTTTTGGCTTATTGGAGTGGTTTTTATGACAAAATTACCGGATTACACCCATTATGTTTTAAAAGCAGATACCACAGTTTTTTCCTTATTTCTCGCTTTATTTTCTGTAGGGATTGCTTTAGGCTCTCTTATGGCTAATGTTATTTTAAGCGGCAAAGTGAATCTTTCTATAGTTCCTTTTGCAATGCTAGGTTTTACTTGGTTTTCTTTCGACCTTTATTGGGCTTCTCCAGCAGCGAGTTCCTTACAAGATTCTTTATTAACTTTACAGACCTTTTTTACTCATTTTTTTCATTGGCGTATAGCTTTTGATTTATTAATGTTAGCTTTTTGTTCTGGTTTATTTGTAGTGCCTTTATATACTTACTTGGAAGTGACTAGTCCTGCAGCAATAAGAGCGCGGATAATTGCAACTAATAATATTTACAATTCACTGTTTATGGTCTTAGGTACAGTTATTGTAATGGTGTTTTTACATTATAGTGCAACTATCCCTCAGGTTTTTTTAATGGTGAGTTTATTAAATATCGTCGCTGTATTATTAGCGTGGATATATTTGAAACGAGTCATATAAGTACAATCTTATCACTGAACCTACCAATAAGTGATTACACCCAATCTCGAGGAGGAAGAAAATCGGTATAAAGCCTAGCTTCAGCAGTATGTTCTTCAGGTTGCCAGTTATAAACCCAAGAAACATCAGGAGGTAAGGACATCAATATGGATTCTGTTCTTCCTTCAGACTGTAAACCAAATAATGTACCGCGGTCGTATACTAAATTAAATTCCACATAACGGCCCCGTCGGTAATTTTGGAAGGCTTTTTCTTTAGCGCCAAAAGGATGGGATTTACGACGAGATACAATAGGAGCATAAGCTTTAATGAAATGGTCCCCAATGCTTTGCATTAAAGAAAAACTATGTTCAAAACTTATTTCATTATAATCATCAAAAAATAAACCCCCAATTCCCCGTGCTTCTTTGCGATGTTTAATAAAAAAATAGTCGTCACACCATTTTTTAAATTTAGGATAAATGGATGGACCAAAAGGTTGGCAGGCATTCAATGCAGTTTGATGCCAGTGCTGGCAATCTATTTCAAAACCGTAATAAGGAGTTAAATCAAATCCACCACCAAACCACCATATGGGAAGCGAACCTTCTTTTTCAGCAATAAAAAAACGAACATTAGCATGTGAGGTTGGAATATAAGGATTATCAGGATGAATAACCAGAGAGACTCCCAACGCATTAAATTTTCTGCCTGATAATTCAGGACGGTGAGCACTTGCAGAGGCTGGAAGTTGTTCTCCGTATACATGTGAAAAATTAACACCAGCTTTCGCAAATACATTACCACGGTTTAAAATGCGAGTAACTCCACCGCCACCAGTAGGACGTTGCCAGACATCTTCAATAAATCGGGCCTCTCCATCTAAATCTTCAATGGAACTACAAATCATATTTTGTAGTTGAAGAAGATATTTTTTTACCTGTTCTATGGAATTGTTAGGAAGTTCATAATCATTTGACATAGCTGACACTCAAATTTATATTAAATTGTTAGCACTAACTTTGGTAATTGGAATTAGGAGTGACATTATTTTCTCATTTATTGGAAAATGGCACAACCTGTGTTTAATGTTGTAAATTATAAGAGAGTATTTATGACAGTCGCTAATGGAGTGTCTAATGCAGACATCAATGAAATTGCGCCACAAGTTACAAAAAATCTGGCGCAAGAGGATTTTTTGCGTTTAATGGTAGCCCAGATTCAAAATCATGACCCTATACAATCACCATTTAAGGGTGAATTTTTGTCACAGTTTGCTCAATTTGGTGCTAAGGACGGTATTTCTCATGTGCACGACTCCATGCAACAAATGACGAATTCCTTACAATCAAATCAGGCATTACAAGCATCAGCATTAGTCGGGCGAAAAGTTATGATTAGCAGTGATAGCCTTAAATTAGAAAAAGAAGGTAATGTAAAAATTGCAATTGATATGCCATCAGGAGCAAGCAATTTAAACGCGTCTATTTACGGTGAGTCAGGTCAGTTAATGAAAACAATTGTTTTAGGACAACAAAAACCTGGCTTTTTCCAATTTGCTTGGGACGGGACTGGTCAAGATGGAGTGCGTTTGGAGGAAGGTAAGTATAAGGTTGCAGTCCATGATACTTATGTAGGACAAGAAGTTGTTGTATTCGAGACCTTGGTCTTTGCTAATGTTGACAGCGTAAGTCTTGGCCAAAGTAGTGAACGATTAAGACTTAATGTGTCAGGAGCAGGATTGATTTTGTTAGAGCAAGTGAAATACATAATAGTATAATGTCTTATAATAGTGAAGAGAAAGTGTAGAAATTGGAACAAACTAGGACTTGCACTTCAACCTAGGATAGTAGAAGCTATTTAGACGTATTAATGTATTTTGAGATAAGTATAGTGCGATATTTTAACTATTTGTTTATTTTTACTTTATTTCTTTTCAATCAAGTTGTTTACTCAGAAACATTATCTGAAAAAATTGATGGACTTATCAAACAAAAATTACCTCGTGCGACGGTAGGGGTGCTTATTGAGGATATACAAAACGGGGAAATAATTTACAGTAGAAATGCAAATAAATTATTAACTCCGGCCAGTAGTACAAAGCTATTTACTGCCGCTGCCGCACTTTATTACTTAAAACCGGATTTTCGTTTTTTAACTACATTATCTGAAAAAAAGAAAAATTATTATCTTACCTTTACCGGTTCTCCTTCATTAACAGTAGCTAATTTAATTGCTTTGGTTGCAAGTTTGAAAAAAAACAATGTCAAAACAATTCAAGGTAATATCGTGATTGACAGTAGTCAATTTCCTCCTCCATTTTATCTCAGTGGTAATTCTTATGATGATTTAGGTTGGGCTTATACTGCCCCCGATACAGCAGCTGTCCTGAATGGAAATGTGGAATCTTATGAGCTAATTAGTGCGCAAACCTTGGGAATGACAGCTCAAATTAAACCTGAGTCATCTATAAAAACAAATTTAAAGGCATTAACGATTATTAATGAAGTAAAAACAGTAAAGGCCGGGGATGAGAGAAATCATTGCAGTTTGAATATTGAACTTAAAGAAAATAATACATTACGTGTGTTTGGGTGTATGGTTCAAGAAAAAAAACCAAAAAAATTAGCCTTTGCTATACCTGATCC
>NZ_JBAQZB010000127.1:0-6564 GCF_049790535.1 Legionella sp. | reverse complement strand
AGCTAATAAAGACTGAAATGCTGCTATCTTTTTTTTAGAGGGTTGGGGATTACCAAGATAAATTAAATAGTCTTTAGCAAAAGAGCCAAAAAACTGTTGCTCTTGAAGTACTGAGGTGTAATGAAATAGGTCTTTTTTTATGGATAGGTTCGTCATAGTCGATTCCTATTGTTCAATGATAAATAACCACGAGCATTGTCTAATTGATACTTTGTTTAGAGCACGTGGCTTATATTCTCTTCAACTCTTTAGTTTTATTGTCTAGAATGGAGCGTAGGATAATCAATTCAAATAGATTATGCTCAGACCTAAAACCTTGTGAATCAATTTAAAAATATCTTGTCGCCGATTGATTTGAACACTTGTTCATAATGTGGGTTTTGCTCTATCAGTTTCTTTGCATACGCTAATGCGCCAAGTAAAATAGATTTGTCATGAGTCTCTATGCCCGACTTAATTACCAGCCCACCCAGCTCAATTTTACGCCGAGTATCTGCCCGGCGCTTTTGTAGTTTTTCCAGAGCGAGAGATTTTTCACATCGTGCAATGATCTGATTTTGTTTTTTGATTGGGTTATGGATGACCATGATGCAACTCCTTAGCAATCTTGGCAAAGATTAAATCGAGTTGCTTCAGGTCGTAGTATTGAAGGCTGTGTTTATAGACAAGAGTGCCAATTTCAACCTTATGTTTTTGTTGAAGTTTATCAAGTTTAAATTTAGCTTTTTCGATTCTATCCAAGAGTACTGCTTCCATTTGCGATACAGTCTTCGTAGACATAATCATTTCTCCGCAAATGAGGTAACAAAATAAGCGTACAACGCCAGATCTGTAAAAGCAATAGCTCATTGCCAATAAAAGTGAGTGCAGCGAACTTTAAAGTCCCGCAGAAGAGTAGTAGGTAGGAACATCACATTACTGCAATGTTCCCCCATAAAAACCGTACGTGCTGGTTTCCTCGCATACGGCTTCAATCAAGGAAACAGAATTAAGTCTGTTTCTTTTCTAAGCCAATCCGGCTGGATTAGCCGGTAACACTACAGATTCCTTGCGCCAGAACGTTTCTTAAAGTAGTTATCATACTTTGGGTAGTAGGGATTCGCTGCTGCCACTATTTTAATATGACGAATAATTTTGGTATCCGTCACATAACTTAGTGTTAACATTTTTGTTTTCTTTACCTTACAAGCGAAGGTCATATTGCGACGGTTTTCTATTGCTAGGTAATACCGTTGCTTGACCCATCTTAGGTTCTTGTTAGGATGTCGCCTGCATGCCCAGTGCCATAAAGTTCGCCAGATAAAGTTATCGACTTTATGGGGTTAGGTTCCGCCTATTCACCGTGCATGTTGTTTGTCCGTGCAATCCAAACTCAAACCTGGATTGTCCCATGCATGCCATTTTGGCTTGAGCTTATCAGCTTCTTTAGCTCATCATTGCTTTCGATGTTTAACAGCAGTTAACTTACATTAACCATACCCATTAGCCTAGTCTTATTCCGGATAAAGCTTCCAGATTCGTGTCTTACTTATCAGCAAATCCACGACGTTTACATCAGTAAACTTCAGTACATTGTTGTTCGAGCTTCGCACGAAACCGTTACCAGCGACGCACGTCAAACTAGGCTACTATGAACGGAATCATAGGTACTCTAATAGTCCCGTTACGAAACCAATAAATGCATTCCGTAGTTTGACTACCCGTACAATCACACAAACGACTTCTCGAGTCGCACTCAAGGGCGCAATATACATTCATTCGAATTTTTGCTAAATTAACCCCTGTATCAAAAAGAAAATGCTTCATGGATAAGTATTTTCATGAATTCAAAAGCAATCGATGGATCACAAACCTTATGGTGTATCCGTGGCTATTGCTTTTGCTCAAGTTTCCATTCATACCCGTGCTAAAGGACACAGTGCGATTGCGGCAAGTGCCTATCGTTCTGGTACAAAACTTTATGATGCAAGAACTGGTATTACGCATGACTATTCTAATCGCCCTGATGTGGTATTTTCCACGGTGCTTTTACCTCAAGATGCACTTTCTGAGTTTGCTAATCGTGAATTTTTATGGAATCAAGCGGAGCGTGCAGAAAATCGGCGAGATGCCCAATTGTGTAAAGATGTAGTATTAGCACTTCCTAAAGAATTGGATTTAGCACTGCAAATAGAGCTCACCAAACAGTTTGCGCAAACCCACTTTGTCGATAAGGGGTTGCTTGCGGATATTGCTATTCATGATAACGAGGATGGGAATCCTCATGCGCATATTCTTATTCCAACGCGGCGGTTGGAACGAAATCGGTTTTCAAAATATAAAGCTCGTGATTTGAATCCCGTGTTTGCCAAACGATTTATTGTTGAAAAAGAATATTGGGGTGAATTGTGGCGTGAACATCAAAATATTTTTTTTAAAGAGCAAGGGTTGGATCTTTCGGTTGATTTAAATCATTTGATCAGTGAGCGACATGCCGGGCGTGTGAATACTGATGGTTATCTGCATGAAGAAAACCAATTGATTAGGGATGCGCGCGCGGAGGTTGCCCTAAATCCAGAAGAATTTATTGAGCGAATCGCCGCTACTCATAGTGTTTTTACTCGACGTGATATTGAGCGCTTGGTGTTCAAAACATTTAAGAAAATTGAGCATTTGACGGATTATTTGCACACAGTCGCTGAAATTTTAGAGCATCAAAAAGTCATCAAATTAGGCAGCAATGATCGTGGCCTCGAATCCTATACCACGCGCCTTCAGTATATTGAAGAAGGCAAACTTCTTAGTCATGTAGAACGATTAGGTGTTCGAAAAAATCATGTGTTGCATCAATCATTGGATGGAATAATTGCACAATACAACCTCAATGAAGAACAAGCGGAAGCCATGCAGTTTATTAGCCAAGGTCGCGATATCAGCGTTGTCATTGGTCGCCCTGGTGTTGGTAAAAGTTATTTGTTAAAGCCCATAAAGGAATGCTATGAAGCTAATGGCTACACTGTATTGGGCGCATCATTGTCGGGAAAAGTTGCCAAAGCATTAGAGACAGAAACAGGCATTACTGCATCAACCATTGCATCATTGACCTACCGTCTCAAGACAGACAAATTGTCACTCACGCATGACCATGTGGTTATTATTGACGAGGCTGGGATGGTTGATTTTGACTCCCTCAGCTTTCTATTGAAAGCAGTTGATGAGGCGGGGGCAAAGATTGTTTTAGTTGGCGATCCAGATCAGCTCAAGCCCATTCATAAAGGTGAAATTTTCAGAGGCATTGCAGCACGTACAGGCTATATTGAGCTAGGAAATATAAGACGGCAGCGAGATGAAGGTGATCGAATGGCAAGCCTTGCTTTGGCGCGTGGTGAGGTAGGCGAGGCGGTTAATCATTATGCAAAAAAAGAGGCAGTTCATTTTTGTAATGGGCAAGATGAGGCTGCTGATTCCTTAGTCAAAGCATGGCAACAACATTTAACGCCTGAATCGCTAAAACAACATATAATGCTCGCATTTAGCCGTGCTGCGGTTGAAACACTGAATGCCAAAGGGCGAGAAGCCGCTATCGAGAAAGGCATGGTGAAGCAAGATGGATTTGAATACTTCTCTAAAAATGGAGCCAGTACAGTATTGCTCTCAGAGGGAGAGCGCATATTATTTCGTCAAAATAATAAACCATTAGGCGTTAGAAATGGTGATTTAGCAACAATAACCGAGATCAATGCTAAGGGTTTAACGGCTAGGCTAGATAGTGGTGAACAAGTCCAGATCCCTCACAACTATAAGTGGATTGATTATGGTTACGCTTTAACAGTTCATAAATCGCAAGGCATGACCGTAGAACATGCCAGTGTATTGATTGATAGCACTTACTGGGATAAACACCTTGCCTTTGTTGGAATGACCCGTCATAAAGAAACATTACGAATCTACGCAAATACTCATCACCATCCAGATTTAAATTCATTGACCAACACCTTGGCGCGCAACACGACGAAAGATAATGTGATTGATTGGCCTTTGGACTTTGCAATGCGGGTTGGTTTTGACTCCGATGGTCTTGTTGGTAAAGCCATAAACACTATTGCCAAGGCTGCAACAAACATCAAAGATAAATGGAATTACATCGTCAATTATGAGGCTTATTTGAATGCACAAGGAATAAAGAAACAGTTTGCAGAACAACAGTCTTTGCGTTCTGTTGCACGTTCTGTTGCAAATTTTATGGATGAAGCTCAGGATCTAAAGCAACAATTCAGGCAGTTGGATAAGGATGCTAAGGAAAAAAATCTTAAAGCGTATCAATTACCTGAGTTTGACACCCTTTATACGCATAGCCTTGCAAGAGACAAGCAAGCGGTAATGTTGTTTTCTTCTTACCAGGAATCTATTGAAAAAGTAGGAAAATCATCCAAACTGCTTGAGACAATACAGTCGTATAGTGAACGCTATGCGCGGTATCAAACGATAGAGGCAATCGCAAAATCATCCGTTGATAAGGGTTTAGGCAAACTTGCCTCAAAGATTAATTTATCGAAAGATTATGGCCACATTGTTCATTTGGCCTCTCAAAATCACCTGACTGCAGAATCGCTTGGCAAGAAAATTCAAACAGTTCAACAACAACATAAGCAAGAAATATGGGGCAATCTTTGTAAAGAGAAGCCTGTATTGACTGAATATGAAAAAGTAGTTCAGCAAGTTGCAAAAACAAAGGGGTACCGAAATGAGCAACTTCAAAAAGCGTTACAAACAGTCGCGGTGCGCATAACAAATGATTCGTGTTTGCTGAATCAGTTACAGCGTGACCTACCTAACGTTGCCACTAAAATTTTATCACAGGCTCAAGCTCAATTAGACCATGCTCGCGTCCATTAAGATAAAAATTGGGTATATGCAGGAGTGGCCTAATGATATCGTTATAATTATTGATGGGTTGCTTTGAGCATGACAAGGTAGTCGCTATCTTCGCTGTGAGTTGAGGCCTTAAATCCTGCTTTTTCATAGCATCGAATGGCGGCCTCATTATTTTTGTTTGGGTCGACGATAATCGCTTTAAAATTCAACAGAAATGTGGTAATGAAGTTGTTAATCATTTCGCTCCCCAACCCTTTGCCGCGATTTTCTGCAACGGCTATAAAACAATCAATGCCGGCTAATTCATACAGTTTGTATTGGTTGAACAATGGGTTATTATAATTTTTAACACCTTCAGGCAGATTTTCTGTTAAAAAATAATACTGTATAAAACCAATGGGGCTGCCGTTTTGATAAATAATAAAGCTTGGAACATTCTTTTCCCCCATTATCCTGGGTAGATAGTAATTTTTAATATCTTCCTGGGAGAAGCTTTGTCCTTTTTCATAGAATTGCTTAATGATGGGTTCTTGAACCCAGTGATATAGAATATCAAAGTCTTCTTCACACAATGGTTTAAATTCAAATTGATTCACGATGACTCCATTTAACTGACAAAATTGGTAGGTTTTTAATGTCATATCTGGCATATACTGTAATCACTTGCTGGTCTCTCATGGTTTTTATAAATATACCATTGTAACTGGCCTTATTAAATCGTCACTATTTTCATTAAAAGTATCTCTGTTTGGTTTTTCATGGAAAAATGAATGCCTTGTTGATTGTTCTTGTTTTGGAATTTTTGGCTTCTGTTGATCAACATATTGATTCAGGTAGTGATTAGCAATCGATATTGAGAATGCAAGTGCTGCAAAAATAAAGGGTACAAGCGGATTAGCCACTGAAACTGCAATAAACGGAAGCAGTATGTTTTTAAAAGCAAATAGACCGGCTGAGAGTACAGTTTTTTGGCTCTTTTGCTAAAGACTATTTAATTTATCTTGGCAATCCCCAACCCTCTAAAAAAAAGATAGCAGCATTTCAGTCTTTATTATCTCACGTGTGGTTACGACGAACGTTGTATTTAGATGGTCGGTTAACCGACCAAGAACGACGCTGTTTGTATTTATCCGCACAAGGTAAAAGTCTTAAAGAAATCGCTATCGTTCTCAATATTAGCGTTCGCCATGCTGAGCGGCATCGGCAGTCTATTTTTCAAAAATTAGAGTGCAAAAATATTGCAGAATCCATTGCTTTGGGTATTCGTTATGGGGAAATAACATTGGGTTAAGTGTTTTGGGCGAGTCGGTTTTCCGGCGTGGTTTTTCTATTCATGGAACGAGAGAATAGAAAGAAAACTAAAGCGAGAATATGCGATGACGCACAATCAACCCAGTAGTCTTCATCTCTTAATTATTGAGGATAGCCTCATATGTCAGCACATTTATCGTGCTGCCCTAGGTGGGCTTAATTATCAATTAGAGCTGATGGATACCGCAGCTCTATTTGGCGACATCGTGTCGCACGGGGTGTGACAAGCAATGGAACGAAAAGTTACTCTAAGGATTGCTACTATCACAGCCCTTAAATCATGACCGTGATTTAACGTTGTTATTTCCTGAGAAGAGTGGTGTTAATTAAACGCTCTCGATGTAAGGCAATAAAATATGTGGATAATAAGACATCCTCCAAGCATGGAATAATAGACTT
>NZ_JBAQZB010000126.1:0-11585 GCF_049790535.1 Legionella sp. | reverse complement strand
AAAAAATAATCTTAAACACGACTCTATCTAGTACAAATTGGTCCAATTAACGATTATTTAACAGCAAGGGCTTTGCAAAGCAAACTGTCACAAAATACAAATAATTATAAAGTAAACACTACTCACCAGTCTTCTTCACCAATAAGGTCTACGAGCAATTCTGGAGATCAAACCCAAACAATGCCACAAAACAGTAAATTGTGGAACTTAAGAAACGCTGATATTCGCGCAGTGATTGCTGAGGTATCACGCGTTACTGGTAAGAACTTTCTTATTGATCCGAGAGTGCAAGGAAAAGTATCCATTGTTTCATCAACACCCATGTCAAATGATGAGCTTTATGAGGTTTTTCTTTCCGTATTGCAAGTTTCTGGCTATGCTGCGATACCCAGTGGCGAAATAATTAAAATTATTCCTAACATGGATGCCAAAACTTTATCTTTTAATTTGAGAAATGAAATGAAAAATCCCCCATTGGGTGATGACATAATGGTTGCGGTAGTACCCATTCATTACGTTCCTGCGGAGCAATTAGTACCTGTTTTAAGACCACTGATGCCGCAATGGAGCAGCGTAACTGCTTATCCTCCATCAAATATGCTTATTTTATCAGGACGTGCCAATAATATTGACAGTCTGGCCAGTATTATTAAGCAAGTAGATAATTCAAGTGCGAATGGCATTGATATAGTCCCATTAAAACATTCTTTAGCCATGGATATTGCAGCACTTATCAAAGATCTAATAAAAACACAGACACATAGCCACTCTCAACTTAGCGTATCAACTGATGATCGTACTAATTCTATTTTAATCAGTGGTTCTAAAACTGATAGAATACGCATCAGAATGCTCATCATAAAATTAGATAAAGAAAGTCCAACGGGTCTAAACAGTAATACCCAAGTTGTTTATCTCAATTACATGCGAGCAGAAGATTTACTCCCTATCCTTGCCGGTATTGCCCAAGCAAATTTCAGTGGAAATGTTGGCACCACAATGGGAACAATAACCACACCCGTGCTTGACAGTACCAATCCAGCCTCCAATCTGGTAAGCAATAATTCTAATTCTCAGAATGCAGCCTCAAGTACCTCACCTTTAAGCTCTTCAGCTGCTACAACAAATACTAGCTCAGCCAATACCCAAAACGAAGGCTCGACCAAACCATCCGTTCAAATTATTGGCGAGCCAAATACTAATTCGATTATTTTGAATGCACCTGCATCAGTGATACGTGTACTAAAAAAGGTAATTTCACAATTAGATATTAAACCTGCGCAATTATTAATTGAAGCTTTGGTCACGGAAATAAATCAAGAAGATGCAAACGAGCTGGGAATCGAATGGGGCAGTAATATAAAAAATGAAAAATCCTCTGTCTTTAGAAACGGTTTTGCAATTATCAACAGCCAAACCAAAATTAAGGATTTTCAGGCTCAGATTTATGCTTTAGCACGCGCTCATAAAGCCAATATTTTATCTACACCCTCAGTAGTAGTGCTTGACAATCGGCAGGCAAAAATACTTGTGGGTAAACAAGTTTCCGTAGCTTCGTCAAATTATCCCAATAATGCTGGTGGCACAGCACCCTCAGGAAGTCCGTTCACTACATATGATCGTGTCAACGTAGCCTTGCACCTTTATGTAAGACCACAGATTACTCGTGGAAATGGCATTCAAATGCAAATTGATCAAGGCAATGATACACTGGATCCGCAAGTAGCCGCTGAGCTCTCAACCACACCAACATTTAGAATTAGCAGCATCGTAACTTCAGTGCATGTCGAAAGTGGTAATGTTATTGTTTTGGGGGGACTCACTCAAGATAGCCTAGGGGATGATAGCAATCGTATACCCATTCTAGGCGATATACCAGGTATTGGCAGATTATTTAAACGCGCCATTCACACACGAGATAAACGCGTACTTATGGTCTTTATTAAGCCCATTATTTTACGTAATGAGAAAGAAACTTCTCATTTTAGTAGCGAGAAATATAATAATACTCGCCAATATGAACTGGATTGGATACGCTCAGAAGAGCAATATGTACAAAGTAATAACTCAAGTGTATTACCTGCATTAAAACGAGCTGACTTACCTCGACCTTTTAGTCGCCCTCCACTCTTGGTTACCAAATAAGTCATGGAAAATGAAGAAAAATTACTGATTCCCTATAGTTTTGCAAAAAAACAAGGGATTGTCGTTGCAAGTGACATGGCAGATACGAAAGCTCTTGTTTACCATCTATCCAGTGCTTCATTACAAGCACTTGCCGAAGTAAAACGTTTATTGCAGTGCGATTTATCATTAATGCAAGTTGATGAGACACTATTTCAACAACATTTAGCAAACGTCTATCAATCCAAATCGTCAATATTAGAAGCAGCTGGCGGCATGGAAGAGGATATGGATCTTTCACTATTAGCAAGCCAGCTTCCAATCAGCGAGGATTTATTAGAAAATCAAGATGATGCCCCCATTATTCGCTTACTCAATGCATTATTTACTCAGGCAATAAAACAAAAAGCCTCGGATATCCACATTGAAACCTACGAGGATTGTGTATTGGTTCGCAATCGAATTGACGGTGTTTTACATGAAATTTTAGAAATTCAGCGAGCCATCGCGCCTTTAGTCATATCCAGGGTGAAAGTTATGGCTAAATTGGATATAGCTGAAAAGCGTATTCCCCAAGATGGGCGCATTTCACTACGTATTGGAGGCCACAATATTGATGTCAGGGTTTCTACCCTTCCCTCCAATCATGGAGAACGCGTGGTTTTAAGAATTTTAGATAAACAAGCAGCACAATTGGACTTAAATTTATTGGGTATGCCTGAGGTAACGGTAAAATCTATACGTCAATTAATCGCAGAACCATACGGAATTATTTTAGTTACAGGCCCAACGGGTTCTGGAAAAACAACCTCTTTATATGCCATGTTAAGCGAATTAAATGAGGTTACCCGAAATATTTTAACAATTGAAGATCCCATTGAATATGATTTAGAGGGAATAGGACAGACTCAGGTCAACAATAAAGTACAAATGACCTTCGCTAAAGGTCTAAGAGCAATTTTACGACAAGATCCTGATGTAGTAATGATTGGAGAAATTCGCGATCTGGAAACCGCTGAAATTGCAGTGCAAGCAAGCCTTACAGGTCACCTGGTTCTTTCAACCTTACATACAAACACTGCATTAGGAGCATTAACCCGATTACGTGATATGGGGGTTGAATCTTTTCTTTTATCCTCCAGTATCGTAGGACTTATTGCTCAGCGTCTGGTAAGAAAGCTCTGTCCTCATTGCAAAACTCCCCATCAATTAAGAAACGATGAAAAAGAACTAATGAAATTGGCCCCTCACGTTGATCTTTCCAAAATATTTGAACCTAAAGGGTGTGATCTTTGCAATCACCTAGGTTATAAAGGCAGAACCAGTATTTATGAATTGATTATCATAGACGAACCACTAAGAGGAATGATTCATCGGCATGAAAGCTTGAACACTATGGAAGAGTATTTAAGACCTACTACACCAAGCATCCGTGAAGATGGATTTAAGCGTGTACTTGCTGGTGATACATCGCTTGCTGAAGTTCTTCGTGTTACCAGTCAAAATTAGTTAAGCTAAATGCCAGATATACGCCCTCTAACATCAGGGGCGCAAGGATAAGGGCGTATTTGGCACAGCATAACTTTAATTCATCTTTTAAAATGGAATGCTAATGACTGCATTATCTTCTTTGTAACTCAAACTATTGCTAATAAAACCGCCGTCAAATAATTTCCCTCTGGAAAAGAAGCCAAAATAGGATGACAACTGGCAGGCCCATAAACACCTAAAATTCGCACCTGCTTGCCTACTGCCCCAGCCTGCGAACTTACCAGAGAACAAAACTCTGGTGATGACAGTGCAGAAGAGCAATTACATGTCATTAATAAGGAACCTGACTTCATATGTTTAAAGACCTCACGATGTAAAAATCGATAATAATTTTTGGCACGCTGCATATGCTGTTGCGAAGGAACTAATTTAGGCGGATCTAGAATTACAATATCATAATCTCCAGCTTTGACTAAATAATCACGAGCATCCGCTTCTATAAACTCAATATCAACCAAATGATTTAATTCCGCATTCTTTTTCCCTTGTGCTATAGCCTGAGCAGAACTGTCTACAGCAGTAACTTTTATTGCTCCCGCTTTAGCTGCATGCAAAGCAAAACCGCCAGTATAACAATAAAGATCCAACAGACTCCTGCCCTTACTTAATAAAGCCATACGCTGATGATTTTCTCTTTGATCAAGAAACAAACCTGTTTTTTGTGTATTTGTAAAGTCAACTTGGTAAATTACTTCAGCCTCAAGAACTTGAGTATGCTGATGAATAGCCTGTTGGTTAATTTCTTTCCAGCCATCTTGTCCCAAATGTTTACTTTGCGACATCCATATAATTTGAGCTGATGGAACTAATTCTTGCAAGGATTTAATAATGATTTCTTTATTTAACTCTACCCAATAAGCAGAACTAGCTACCACATATAGCTGATTGAAACGATCAATCGTTAAACCAGAAAGACCATCAGCTTCACTGTTAAAAAAACGATAAGTATTAGTATGCTCATTAGGTAAATTTAAACAACATCTAACTTGATTTGCTTGTTTGAGACTATGAGTAATTAGAGAATAAAAATTACTCATGTCCAATAGCTCATTAGCAAGAGCCAATACTCTTACGCGGTATAATGAATATTCATTGTACACACCTACGCCAACCAAAACTTCATCAGCATTGTATATATCAACCAAATGACCGGTAACAAGCCTCCCCAAAGTCCGTGCAATAGCCTTTGGAAAAATCCAAGGATGCCCCCGTAATACAGCATTTTGTTTTGCAGCGAGCAAAATAACTTTTGCATTCATTTTCTATTTCCCAGAGCTTAAAAATGGGCTAATCTACACAAAGAATTTTAGCCCTGCAATAGATATACCATTCTCTGCTCATTTTAAAGCAAAAAATTAGGACTGTAATGCCCACTATTTAAAACCAACCCTCTTCTCATCTTTACTGAGGATATTGAATTGGGTCTATTGCTTTTGGAGAGTACAATGCATTAAAAAACGCACAATACCATCAGTTAGCTGCCACATAAAAAAATAAAATTGATCTTGCTTTTGAATACACTCTAACTCAAAACTGGGTTGCTGCTATGGAGGGTTATTACTCAAATGGGCAAGAAACACGTTTTGCCGGTATCATAGATACAATAAATAATAATACTGTTAGTATTGGTTCCAAACAATTTTATGAATATGGACTTGCTCCTGCATTGGAATACAATTTCACTTCCAATTTAGGAATAATCGGCGGCGTCTGGTTTCCAGTAAAAGGGGAAAATACCGCGCTATATAAGCTATGTATTAGCAATTAACGCTTATTGGTAATAAGCTTCTAATTAACTTTTGAATTATAATTAAGGGTGCACAACTTCTATGGAAAAAACAAATAAACCCTTTTATGGACTTACTTTAGGTGCTTTAGGTGTTGTATTTGGAGATATTGGTACCAGCCCCTTGTATGCTTTAAAAGTGACATTGAATAATCTAGGCATAAATCAATTTACTATTTTGGGTGTTTTATCACTCATTTTTTGGTGTTTGATTATCATTATTTCCTATAAATATTTAATCATGATTTTTCGTGCCGATAATGATGGAGAGGGGGGAATATTAGCCCTCCTCGCTTTGATGAAGCATAAAAATACTAAACATGTTGCTGTATTTTATCTATTCGCAATATTTGGTGCCGGGCTTTTATTAGGTGATGGCATGCTTACTCCAGCAATTTCAGTAATCAGTGCCGTAGAAGGAATAGGCACTCTTTCAAAGTCCTTTACTCCCTATATTTTACCCACCACAGCGATAATTCTCTGCTTAATTTTTATGCTGCAATCTAAAGGAACAGCCAGTATCGGTTATCTTTTTGGCCCATTACTATTTATTTGGTTTTGTACTATTGCAATTCTTGGATTAATTCAAATAATACAAGCCCCTACTGTTCTTAAAGCAATTAATCCTTATTATGCTTTTGTATTATTGCGAGATTCAGGCTTTAAAGGTTTTTTATTATTAGGTGGAATTTTTCTTGTCGTTACTGGCGGTGAAGCACTTTATGCTGATATAGGCCATTTTGGTAAAAATGCCATTCGTATCAGCTGGTTTTCCATGGTTCTCCCCTGTTTGGTATTAAACTATTTTGGACAGGGAGCAAATTTACTTTTACATCCTGAATCAATTAGTAATCCTTTCTATATGATTGCACCGAGTTGGTTTTACATCCCCTTAATTCTTCTTGCAACTATTGCCACAATTATTGCCTCACAAGCGGTAATTTCCGCAACCTTTTCGCTAACGAAACAAGCTGTTTTATTAGGCCTGTGTCCTCGTATTTCCATAATTCAAACATCAAGAGACTATTCCGGTCAGATTTATGTACCACAAATTAATTTTATGTTGTTTATTGGTACATTAGTACTTTCTTTTGCATTCAAAACTTCAGATAACATGGCACATGCTTATGGAATTGCAGTAAATGCTTACATGCTCATGGTTGACTTTATGGTTGGCTATGCTGCTATTGCTATTTGGGGATGGTCCAAAATCAAAACCAGTCTGATATTTGGATTGTTTCTCATCATTGACTTAGCTTTTCTTAGTTCCAACGCACATAAATTTTTAACCGGTGGCTGGGTACCTGTTACTTTTGCTCTAGGATTAGCCTCAATTATGTATACTTGGAAATATGGACTGGAATATCTCCGTTGCAATTTCTATATGAATAAAACTGATATTTCTAAAATCCTTAAGCAATTACAATACAAAAGTTTAAATCAATTGCATGATTTAACAGCTGTATTTATTACTGACGTTTATGATAAAAGTGGGGGAAGCTTTTTACATTTTTTAAAACTCAGTCGCTCTGTTCCTGAACATGTACTCATTGTTAATTATGTGATTAATAACATACCTTATGTACATTACAGTCAACGTTATGAGGTAACTTGTCTGCATGAAAAAGTATATAATCTCACCTTACATTATGGGTTTATGGAAACAATTTCCATTCCACGTGCTTTGGAAAGAGCTTCTGACAAAAATATTTTACCGTTTAAATTAAATATTGATCGCGCAACCTATATGGTGGAAATTCCCAATATTATGGCATCAAAAAGAAAAAAATCTTTGACCTTTTACTGGCAAGAACAATTGTTTGCCTTTCTTATTCGCAACTATTCAGCCAATTTAAATATCGAGTTCTATCAATTACCTTATAATAGAACTATTGCAATAGGTACTTATTATATAATCTAACGCCAGGAGTACTCCATGTGGTTTAACAACGCATTTATTTATCAATACACATTAGATGAAACCAGTGATTTAATAACCGATTTAACTGAGAATATTCTAAAACCTTGCCCACCCCATGCACGTTTTATTTATGGTTGGAGTCCTATATATCTTGATCAATTAGTACAAGAAATTGGAGGCAGCTCTCTTATTTGCATGGGCAAAGAAGAACGCTTACTTCCACGTGGCGTGATTAACAAAATGTTAGCTGAACGAGTACAGGCACTTGAGACTCAACATGGTCGTACCATTAAACGTGCTGAAAGAGCGCAAATGGCTGAAGATATTGAGTTTGAATTACTACCTAAATCGTTTTGCATACAAAAAAAGTTATTAGCTATTTTAGATAGCACCAGTAAACGACTCATAATCAATGCGGCCAGTAATAATCTGGCCTCACAACTTCTCTCACTGTTACGTAAATCAGTCACAAATATTGCTATTGAACCATTGACTCATTCAGAAAATCTTGCCTTACGCTTTGCCCAATGGATACAATCGCCTGCTACCTTACCTTCAAATTTCCAATTAGCATCTGATTGTATTTTGTTCTCTCTAGATAATGAAAAAAAGCGTGTGCATTGCAAAGGTTATGAGTTACCTGCTGAGGAAATTTTAACCTTATTATCTCAAGGTATGGCCACTGCAGAGATTTCATTAATATGGAAAGAACGAATCCAATTTACCTTAACTCATGAGTTCACCTTTAAAAAACTGAAAAGTCTTGATTATTTAATTGACGACTTTAATGAAATTAAACAACTTGATGAAGAACTTCAACAACGAGATGCTGCCCTTGCTTTACTATCGGGGGAGTTACGTGGGCTGATAAACGATCTTTTAAATGTATTGACAGTCAAAACCTCAGCCCTGGTAGAGTCTCTCGAGAAGTAATACGATTTATTTAAAAAATAAATTATATCGACTCAATATACTAGGTTTTTTCAAGTCTAAGTTAATTTAAAGATAATTTTAACGAAGATAAATGTTTGCATTCGATCTGTTTGCGGGATTAGTTACCGAAGCGCTGAAGTTTCATCCGGCAGAGAAAGGTATTCTACCTATGGCATTCGATGCGAAAGCGTCTACTTCTCGAAGAGACTTTTTCCGGAGAATTCATCCATTGAGATGTTAACAACAACCTAGCAATTTGCGGTGCATATATTTAAGATTAATTTTATGATCACATAGAAATCAAAAAGATTATTATTTTGACATAAATTAATGGCTTTACTAAACTCTAATACGAAATACATAATTTGGAGATAAGTAATGGCTACAGAAATGACAAAAAAAGAACGAGTTAAGATTATTGATGATTTTATTGAGAATGGAATAATTCCTTTACGCGATAAAAAAAAATCAATAGAAAACAAGATAAAATCAACAAAAGATCCTGAAAAAGAAAAAATATGGCAAAAACAACATGATTTTATAGTACTTTTTGAGTTTAACCTAATTAAGGAATTACAAAAAATTAAACTATCAGATTATCCTACAGAGGAAGATTTCGAAAAAACGATTACTGGATGTTATGATAGCCTTAAAAATGCGAAAATGGATATTAAAGCAAATAGATCATTACTGAGAATGTTAATCGAGGTTGTAAAAAGTGTAACTAATGATTGTTTTAAAAAGATCACTTCAGATAAAGTACAATTATCTTTCTTTGAACCAAAACAATCTAAACTTGATAAAATTAATAATGCAATAGAAAAACTTGAATCTTTACTAGATGACAATAGCCATACACCAAAGCCTTAACAATAAGTTACAGCTCAATAAAATGAAACGTTTCGCTTTATTATTGAGCTCCACCTACTTAGACTAAATGACTTTGGCTGATTTATTCTAATAAGCCAGAAATGGTCGTTGTAAGACTATACGAAATAGTAATAACAGTTGAAGTAGAAAAGTTAAATTAGAACGAGCATCAATAAATTAAATATTATTTATCAAGAAACTTATGATCATTTGTCACCATCCGTGCTTTTAGTTATTTTACGATACATCGCCACTCTAATATGTAGGATCCAATGGTTATTTAACAAATACATTGATTATTTGTCATTTTTTTATTACAATTGCCAATTTTTAGATCTATTAATACCTACTAATGACTAATCTGCTACCATCTGAACCATCTTATTTCAAAAGATCCTTGCACTTCCTATCTGATTATTTTTTAAAATCAAATGATAAATGGAAAGCGTGGGCGCTTTTTGGGGGTTGTGTATTTAGTACCTTTGCAATGATGGGGCTTGGTTTTGTTTTAGGATGGTGGTGTTTTCCTTATATTTTTGCCGCATTTATAGCTAAAGATACTGCTATTTTGTTAATGGGATTGGGGGCTGGTCTTTTAATTTCTGGTATGATGGCTGGTGTTAATTATTTGACTAATTTTTTAAAAAATGAATTGTATGTTAATTGGCGCTCCTGGTTAACTAAAAAAATGATAAATCAGTACTTAAATAATAAGTCCAATTACCTGGAAATTTCACGAATTTATAGTGACATTGATAACCCGGAACAACGTATTCAAGAAGATATTGATAAAATTGTTGAATCATTTCTGGAATTATCTTTGGGATTTATCCATAACTTTTCTAATCTCATCATTTATACAGTACTTTTAAGTTTAGCAGGAGGCTCGTTATCCTTCATGCTCTTTGGAGGAACCATAATAATTCCTGGGTTTTTAGTATTAGTGGCACTAGGAGTGGGTAGTGTAACTTCGCTCATTGGTTATTTTATAAATAAGTCTTTACGCGAGTCGACTAATAAAGAAACTATTGCTCAGTCCAATTTACGCTCTGATTTACAACAGATTAAAATTTTCTCTGAGGAAATAGCAATTGAACATGCGGAGAAATACTACCAGCAACGCCTGGAGAAAGAGGTAGATGAATTAAACATAAAAACTAGAAACCGATTATTCATTCAAAATGAAACAGCTTCTTTTAATGTATTTAATGGTATACTTCAAGCAATTATTCCAATTTTTGCTGCAGCACCTTTATATTTCGCTGATCTTATTACTTTAGATGTATTTTATTCTACAGGTTATTATTTTTCCATGATAACCTCTTCTTTAAATTGGTTTATTAACTCTTTTGAAATAATTAATAAATTTCAGACAAGTTTAGGCCGTGTTATAACATTACAACAAACCTTGGATAAAAATAATGAGAATAAATCCACCAAGAGAATTGTTCATACTATAGAGCTTGAAAATAATAATCTTATAGTAAAAAATTTGAATCTAAATTTACACGGGAGCAATGAATTAGTCATTAAAGGTCTTAATTTACGATTTACTTCAGGGGTTCATACTCTGATTCAAGCGCCTTCTGGTACAGGAAAAAGTAGTCTTTTTAAAGCAATAGCAGGAACATGGTTATCTGGTGAGGGAGAAATTATTATTCCCAAGAGCCTAGAAGCTGTTTATTTTTTACCGCAGAATCCAACTCTTCCAAATGACACCCTCAGAAAGGTACTCGCTTATCCTGATGCAAACAGCTCTTATTCTGATAATGAATTAATTTCAGCATTAAAAGCCGTAAACATGGAAACACTTGCCGAAAAACTAGATAAAGAAATTGGTTTTAAATCATTGGGTGAAAAACAACGAATTGCCTTCGCACGCGTATTATTAAGAAAGCCCGACTGGATATTTCTAGATGAGGCTACAGCTTCTTTAGATGAACATGTAGAAGAACAAGTTTATTGCCGTCTCAAGGAACTCCTACCCAAAACCACCATCATTAGTATCGCACATCGATCTACGGTGAAGCGTCATCATGGTAATGTTTTATTTTTTGATGTGAACGATAGGAAAGAAGTTCAAGTTAAAAAGGAAGATGTATTAGCGCCTCAGCTGGCGGTTGTTAATTTATAGCTCAATTCATTAAAGAGTGATATTTTTATCCAGGAATAAACAAATAGAATTAACTGCTCGTAGAAATTTCTGACAAATTGTTTGAACAAATTTATTCCGTCTACAAATACAGCAATTGTTCTTGGGCTTGGTAGTTAAATAGCTTCTAATGAATTTGACACATTTTGTGTCGAGCAGATACTATCTTCCCCTCGTCTTTGCGAGCGCAGTGAAGCAATCCAGAGGTTCGAAGCACTTTACCCTAGATTGCTTCGCGATGCTCGCAA
>NZ_JBAQZB010000125.1:0-7704 GCF_049790535.1 Legionella sp. | reverse complement strand
GACTAAAAAATAGCACTTCCACAATGACTGACGCCTTTTCGTATGCCTTATATTTTGCCTACGGCAAAACATCCGGCCCTAAGGCTACCAGGGACTACAGGCCTCGGTCTTCGACCTTCCTTGGCCTACAGCGAGGGAAAAAATTACTCCCTATTTACCGTTCACATTACAAGAATCGGATACTACCTCATCAGCACCGCATACGAGTAGCACGTTTAATAATACGCACTCAATTTAACACGACCTTTTGAGCTCCATTTTCTTCTGATAAATCAATGTAATGATTAAAAACCAAAAGAAAGTATAGCTCAAAGCATATAATAATGACGCAACCTTTAATTCGGAGATAGGAAACAATGTTTGCGTAATGAATAATCGCAGGTTAACCATGGTATCATCTGAGGTAGGGATTAATATCATCGCTTGAATTTTTAAAAACATAACGTGAAGAACATAGGCCGCCAACGCACTCACGCCAAAAATTTCAAATGGCCGCGACCATTTCTGCCAATGTTTAATTTCTATAAACCAATAACATAATGCAAAGGTTAAAATAGCTAATCCTCCTGTCCATAAAACATACGAGCTTGTCCATAATGCCTTATTAATTGGAAAAATCGAACCCCAGAACCAGCCTGTTATTGCTGCAGCAACGCCTATAAAAATCATTCCAGTTAATTTTTTTAAGGAGCTATTGCTTGAAAGCAACCAAGCACCGAGTAAGTTTCCTAATAGTGCCGTCGCAATTGCAGGAAGCGTACTTAACAGTCCTTCTGGATCAAAGGTATTGGTATAAAGATGACGTGGTGAAATGAGTAATCTATCAATGTAGGCTGCAAGATTACCATCCATTGTAAACTGATGTGAACCATAACCAGGAACCGGCAATAAGGTCATTGCTAACCAATAGCCAATCAATAAAATAGATAATATAATCGCTTGTGTTTGGAAACGAGTTGTTAAATACAATAATGAGGTAAAAAAATAACAAATCGCAATTCGCTGTAATACACCCAAAAATCGAAGGGTCGACCATTCATTGTGCAAAGATGCTGCATTAAGTAATAAACCAAGAGAAAAAAGAAAAATCGTTCGCTTTATGATTTTTATCAATAAAAAACTCACAGAAAAACCCTGTGCGCGTTGCTTAGCTAACGTTAAAACCGAGGAAACTCCCACAATAAATATAAAAAATGGAAAAACCAGATCGGCTAGCGTGCAACCATTCCATACTGAATGGCCGAGTATGGCGAACGATGTACGGTTGCCAGGACTATTTACTAATATCATGAGCGTGATTGTAATGCCACGAAAAACATCAAGCACCAATAATCTGGAAAATTTATTCTCACTTTGCACCATTTAAATACCTTGATTTATGAGTGACTGTTTCAATGTAATACTATTTTGTTTTGATTAATTTTGCCTAAGTTTACTGCATTCTCGATAATATATTATATGATTGAGCTTAGATCTTGCGGCTTATCCGTTGGAACATCATAAGCACTCTTTAACCGATCAACATGTTCTCCTTCATAATCAAAAAAAATAACACCCATGAGGTTTTCATTTTCTTTTTATATATAATAGGCCAATCATAATGAGCATTGATACAATGTATTTCTTTTTTTGTAGAACTAATTGGGCAACGCTCACCGCAATGGATAGAATTTTGGTATTTGATAATGGGCAGATTATTGAAGATGGAACACATGAGAAATTAATGCGGCTGGATGGATATTATGCCAAAATGTGGCGAATGCAAGCATGTGGATTTTTACCTGAGTATTTAAATGAGCAACGTGATAACTAGCTGTGTGGTTGTTGGAGCATTAACATCTGATTGGCTAAATTACGTGCCATTCCTGTTAAAAAAGTAGGAATAAAGTGAAGTGTTTCTAAGCAACATAGCCAATTTATTTTAACTACATTATATTAATAATTCCTAATTGAGTATTTTTTATACTTGTAGCTCACAAAAAATCATAGCAACCTTTTGATTTCATTATAAAATAAGCCTTGTTTTATCGAATATTTTGATTAAAAATAAAAGTAAGTGGAAAATCATTAGGCTCTTTTCACATTATGCTAACTTTGATAAATTTCAACCGGCCCCAATTACTTAGGATATAACTGTATGTCTATCAATAAAAAAGAGCCCGTTCACCAAAATAATTTGAGTATTAATGCAGATAAAATAAAAAAAGTGAATGCTGATGTGGTGCCGGTTATCAGTGAAGAGGAAGTTTCCGCCTTATTAAAAGCAGCTCAATCAGATGAACAGAACAACTTTCAAAAAATTATCATTACCCAGGAAATATTTAAAAAAATCAAGGAAAGTTTGCGGGTAACCATTCAAAGTATGGAAAAAAATCCAAGCATTTTTTCACGCACTGCTGAATTCTGGGGTAAACTTCCGCTATGGCAGAAAATTTTAGGTGGCGTTGCCTTAACTCTACCCACGTTAATCCTAGGGATTATTGCCCATCTTAGTTTTCTTTTGGCCATTTGCGGCGTTACAACGATTGTTTATACTAGCGGTGGAATCGTCCTTGATGATCACCATAAGTGTGGCAACAACGTTACTGAAAATTTAGCTAAAGGCATTCTGAATTTAGCCGATTTTATGGAGCTAACCATTACCGCTCTCGACATCATAAGCCAGAAAGTAACCATGGAAGTGAAGAAATTTACTGCTGAAAATGAACTACTTAAAATAAATGTTAACCAGTTAAATAATGGAATAACGCAATTAACTGGAGAAATAACTGCAGCAGCTGAATTGATTTCCTCTTTAAAAATAACTAAAGAAAAATTAGAAGAAACTGCATGTAACCTTAGCAAACAAGTAATTGAACAAGGCAGTTTATTGGAGATTAATCAAAAAGAATTAACACGAGTTACTGAAGCTTATAAGGTAAGTCAGCTTCAATTATCTAATAAAATAGAAGAATTTGCTGAAATAGAAAAAGGTCTTAAAGAGGAAATACAAAAAACAGCAAAAATAGCAGACTACTTGAGCACTGTTACACAAGATATCTCCGCTATAGCTATTGCTGATGAGTCACAAAAAAAGGAATTTCATAACCGTTTAACTGAGTTTTTACAAAATAAAGAGGTCAGTTTTGCTGCCTTGGCTATCCGTTTTGGTGAAGCAGAGAAAAAACTGGAACAGGCAAACCAATTATATGATGCTCAGAACCAAAAATATCTTGAGCTTATAGAGAAACAAGAAAAGCAAATAGTCAGACTTGAACAACAAATAGTCAGACTTGAACATATTGGTAATGTCGAGAGAGCCAAACAACCCGCTAATGTCCGTAAAATAGGGTTCTTTG
Source organism: Legionella sp. (assembly GCF_049790535.1). GTDB lineage: Bacteria > Pseudomonadota > Gammaproteobacteria > Legionellales > Legionellaceae > Legionella. Next base: position 4,366 of record NZ_JBAQZB010000125.1, on the reverse strand, counting down.
ACTTAAAAACGTCAGAAATAACCCGAACTCAAGAAGAAACTATGACAAAGGAATTTAACTAAATGCCCCTCCTTATAAAAAAAGTCTTTTCAGCCAAAGAAATTCAACAATGCATGGACATTCGCAATCAGATTTTTGTTAAGGGACAAAATGTTCCTATCAGTGAAGAAGTAGATGGGAACGATGAAGATAGTGAGCATTATCTCTTACTAATTGATGAACAACCTGCCGGCGTTGCGCGTGTTCGTTTTATGGGTAATTTTGCCAAAATTGAGCGCCTTGCCATTCTAGATAAGTATCAAGGCAAGGGATTTGGCAAAAAGCTAATGCAAAAGATTTTATTAGATCTTCTGAACAATGAGGTCGTTACCGTAGCCAAATTAAGCTCACAAACACACGCGATTCCATTTTATGAAAAGCTTGGCTTTGTGGTATGCAGTGAGGAATATATGGATGCCAATATTCCTCATAAAGAGATGCAACTTAATTTTAATCCGCTTCATTCCTAAGCTCAATTGTACACTTTTAAGGTAGCTTTGATTGCAGGACGCTTAGCAAGATGGGTATACCAGTTTAACAGATGAGGAAACTGTTTCGCATCAATAATTTGCTGATAAAATTCTTGAAAACAATAAACCCAAGGCCAAATTGCCATATCTGCAATAGTATATTCTGGCCCACTTATAAATTGATGCTGGCGTACTTGTTGTTCCATCACTCCCATTAAACGTTTACTTTCATCCGCATAACGTTTCATGGCATAAGGAACGTGTTTTGGAGCAAAACGATGAAAATGTCCAAATTGCCCAAAAGTTGGACCAATATGGGCTGCTTGAAAGTAACACCATTGTACTACCTGATATTTCTTGATGAACTTTTTTGATAAAAATTTCTCATGTTTTTCCGCTAGATATTGTAAAATAGCTACACTCTCAAATAAATAAAAATCATTTTCCTTATCGTATAAAACGGGTATTTTATTATTAGGAGAAATTTTTGAAAAATTAGGATCAAATTGCTCTCCCTTAGAAATATCAATTAATTTAAGCGTATAAGACTGTGCCAATTCTTCCAGCATAATCGTCGGTTTAATGCCATTAGGCGTACCTTGTGAATAAAGCGTATACATATAAATATCCTTTTTTTCAAAATAAACGAATTTTCAAAAAGTATAGTACCTTTTTGCTAGATCTACGTTTAATGAATACAAAGAATAAATGTTCATTTCCTTCTCTGATTTTTTCATGGATCTAAAGGTATAAACCTCGTTATCCACAACAAATTCTTGCTAAATTAAAGCGTTTAGTTGATGATATAAAAAGACAAATGGACTTCGTTTAGAACAAAAAATGTTAACCATGGTCAATCAATAACTCTAATAACTAAGATTGGATTTATGGACATTCATTCACTGGTTTCGACCTGGCGCGCACGTTATCAGAAACGTTCTCCGCGTGAGAAAAAAATGCTGAAATTTCTTGTTTTATTGCTAGGAATACTGCTTTTAATTATTTTTCTCAAATGCTGTAAAACAATCAACATGAATAAACAGACAGCGAATGCACCGCTTCTAATTCGCGAAAACAATCGCATCAAAATTCCCGAAAACTCTCCATTACGTTCCCAAATAAACGTTCAAACCGTTAACACGTCAAACCTCCCCCATCTGGTAACACTCCCTGGAATAGTTGACGGAAATCAAGCAGGCAATCTCAGCATTTTACCACCATTAACCGGTCATCTCGTCAGCCTGAATGTACGTCTTGGAGATGAAGTGAAAAAAGATCAGATTTTAGCCGTAATGCAATCTGCCGCTCTGGCACAAGCCTATTCTGATCAACTTAAAGCTCAAAGTGCTTTGAAACAAGTTCAAAAAGCCTTAAAGCGTGCACAAAAGGTTAACCGCGTCGGAGCCAATTCGATTAAAGATATAGAACAACTGCAAAACAATTACACTCAAGCCCAGGCTGAATTACAACGCACCCAAGCAACACTTGAATCTTTAGGGAATAATAAAGAGAGCCAGCTGCAAATTATTGCCCCTATGAACGGAAAAATTACCACGCTTAACTATGGCATAGGCTCATACATTAATGATTCCACTATTCCTCTATTCACTCTATCCAATATCGATTCAGTTTGGGTAACCCTTTGTGTGCCAGAAAATCTGATTACCTCAGTAACGACAGGCCAATCTGTGGAAGTTTTTCTAGCAGCTTACCCCAATCAAACCTGGCAAGGCAAAATAACCTTTACTAATGCGCTTATTGATCCAGATACACGATGTAACAAATCGCGCATCGCTTTAGATAATTCCGACATGAAATTGCAACCAAATATGTTTACTGCAGTAAAAATCCAGATTCCACAAACACTGCAAGTAATGGTCCCACTGTCGGCAATTCTCATGAATAATGACACTACATCAGTTTTTATAGAAATAACCCCATGGACTTTTAAAAGACGCGTAGTGGTATTGGGCGCTGAAGATGGAACTAACGTGCGCATTAACTCTGGATTGCAAGCAGGTGATCGGATAATCACGGCAGGAGGAATACTGGTTAATGATTAACAAGCTTATCGCACTCTGTTTTCAGCGACGCCATATTGCCTGGGGAGCAGCTCTTTTGCTGGGGCTTTATGGCTATATTTCCTGTACACAAATGACCATTGAAGCTTATCCGGAACTTGATGATGTCACAGTTTCTATTACAACTCAGGTACCAGGATTAGCTGCTGAAGAAATAGAGCAACAAATCACAATCCCTTTGGAGCGAGCTCTGGTCAGCGTACCCTATTTATCCATTTTACGCTCCAGCAGTACTTTTGCATTGTCTTTGATCACCATGGTTTTTAGAGATAGGGCCGACGAATACTTTGCTCGTGAGCGCGTTTCAGAAATTCTTAATGCAATCATTTTGCCGCCAGGAATCCAGCCTTCCATAAATCCACTAACCGGTTCTGGGGGTGAAATTTATCGTTATACTTTGGAGTCAAACACTAAAAATCTGATGGAATTATCAGAAATTCAACGCTGGATAATCATACCCAAATTAAAACAAGTTCCTGGGATTGCCGAAGTGAATAACTTTGGCGGTTTCACCAAAGAATACCAACTCATCGTCGATCCACTTAAACTAAGAAGTTACAATCTTGCCTTCAATGATGTAGTCAATGCAATTAACAATAATTCTGCCTTTGCGGGAGGAGGTCGTATTTCTCGTGGCGAGCAAAGTTATATTATACGTGGCATGGGACAAATTCACACTTTGGATGAATTAGGCGCTGTAGTGATAGCACAATATAAAGGCATGCCTATACTGCTTCGAGATCTTGGGCAGGTACAATTTGGACATAAAGAGCGTGAGGGAATTCTAGGTAAAAACCATAATTCTGACACCATTCAAGGCATAGTACTTATGCGTAAAGGTGAAAACCCTGGCAAGATTTTAGAAGAGTTGCATGCTAAAATTAATCAGTTGCAACAACAGCTAAAATCTATAGATGTCACCATTGTTCCTTATATTGACCGCGATGATTTAGTTCACTTAACCGAACATAAAATCATTCATACGGTCATTGAAGGAATAATCATGGTATGTGCTGTACTGATGGTATTTTTAGGTAATCTTCGTAGTGCTCTGGTAGTCACAGTGGCTATTCCCGCAGCACTAGTATCCATGTTTATTTTTATGAATCTTACTAAAATACCCGCTAATTTGTTTTCCTTAGGCGCAATTGATTTCGGTGTTATTGTCGATGGAGCCATTGTCGTGATGGAATCTATTTTACGTCGTAGAGAAGAGTTCCCTGAGCAAACACTTTCTGTAGAAGACACATTAAAGGCTACCAATCAAGTTGCCCGTCCTATTTTTTTTGCTACTCTAATCATTATTTCTGCTTATTTACCGTTGTTTGCATTCGAACATGCTGAAGGGAAATTGTTTACCCCCATGGCCTATACCATGAGCTTTGCACTTCTTGGAGCATTAGTTTGTTCCTTGGTACTGGTTCCTGGATTAACGTATAAAGCATTGTATAAACCCCAAAAGATGTATCACAACCGCCCTCTGCTTTGGTTAACCGATAAATATAGTTCACTCCTGAGGCAACTTCTCAAACGCCCTAATATTGCCTATGTACTTGGTGTAATCACTTTACTTTTAGTAATTACTCTTGGAGTCACTGCAGGTCGTGAGTTTTTACCAGAATTGGATGAAGGGGGTTTGTGGTTACAAGTGGAGCTCCCTGCAGGTCTTTCCCTTGACAAAGCCAATGAAATGGCTAGTCATTTAAGAAACACATTACTTGAACACCCAGAAATTTCGTACGTCATAACCCAATTAGGACGAAATGATGGCGGGAC
>NZ_JBAQZB010000124.1:0-6092 GCF_049790535.1 Legionella sp. | reverse complement strand
GACTAAAAAATAGCACTTCCACAATGACTGACGCCTTTTCGTATGCCTTATATTTTGCCTACGGCAAAACATCCGGCCCTAAGGCTACCAGGGACTACAGGCCTCGGTCTTCGACCTTCCTTGGCCTGCAGCGGATTATGACTCTAAGGGAAGTATTATGTTGAGTTAAATCATGGTTTAAGTAGCCAATATGTTGCTTAATCCAGCTTTTATAGTTTTCAAAAATTTTTTTGTTTGGCTTGGATAAAGTGTATCAATAACTAATTCAAAGCTTATGATTCCATCATTAATTTGGAGCTTTGGTAATGAAGCTAACATATTGGTGTTAGGAGTCATACTTAGAAGATTTAGGTTTCCAGCGCAAGGAACTTTATAAATTAACACATCTAAGCATTTTTTGAAATATCGACTATAATAAATGTACTGAATTTGATTACTTAGAGAAAAATTATGGCATTAAAACAAACCAATGATTTAATCCATAAATATGGAAAGTCATTAAAAAATGGCACTATTTCAGACAGAATTTTATCTAAATTGTGTCAGGAAGGCGCTTTTAAGCGTTCACCCGGTAATGCCTATGTTGATCCAAAGGCGCCGATCACAAATCAAAATCATACTCAAATGGATGCGATCAAAGATTTTGTACAAACGATTGGGGAAAACTTAAGACCCGATGAATTGCATGAATTAGTTAAGCGAAGCATTAACATATCGATTGATGCAGAACAAAATACGTTCATGCGCAAATCAACTTTGAATAAAGCGCTTCTTGCTTATGAAATGGTAAAATATCCTGAAAGTGCAGAGAAGCATTTTGATTCCGAATTATTTAGGAAATTACTTTCGAAACAAGAGATTGATAAGCTTAAAGAAGTCATTTTAAGACCCTTGATAGATCATTTTAGCAAGTTTTTGAACTTGGATAATAATGTTAAGGAATTAAAGATTTCACCACTACAAGCAGAAATATTTAATAAGCAAGGAATTAAACGAAAATATGGGGAAGTTATAAAGCAAATTAATAAATTAAAAGCTGAAAATAAAGCATCATCTCAAGCTTTGGATGCTTTGGATGCTTTGGATGCTTTGGATAAAATTGTAACTGACGACACTACGCTTTTATTGGAAAATAAAATGTCCCCTGAAGATTACCAAGCCAAGGTACAAAGTTGGAAAAGCAACACTAACATTCATATAAAAGCTCCAGGCAAATTAATGATGGCACTGGGCGAGTTTTTTGCAAAGATTAGTATCTTTATCGACAACGTCGGTACGAATAAAATAACTACAAATGTCAGCAAGGCTCTTTTAAACACAAGCATGGGCTTTTTTGCACAGGGAAAACGTCAAGGTGAAGCAATGAGCGATCTATCTAAAAATAACGAAAGTAACTTAGATAAGGGAAAGAAAGTGTAATTTATTTTATAAAATGTAGTAGTTCATATTTAATCGCTACTTATAAATTGTTCTGGAACGGTAATTTGATATCGTTTCTCTAATTTCCCTTCGGAGATTATTTGGCGCTTTCCTGAGCCAAGATTAATTGCAGATTCATTCAATCGCTCAACCCACGGGTGTTTATAGAAATGCCCCAAGAATAAAAACAGGCGGTTTGTTTGAATTGAATCACTTCTTTTTAAGATAGACTCAACTTTACGTGGACTTAAATTTACTAGCCTTTGGAACAGTTCTGCAGCATGCTCAAATAATAAAGTAGAGGGTACAGCTTCAAGCACCTCAAACGCAGCTAACTCATGGTTGCGTGCTCTTATTTTAATACCCTCTACTTCCACGATAGTTAAATCATTCTCAACAATACTGTCTAGCTTAGATGTTTTAATAACTTCCCACTGTGGTGTTTTATTCTCGGATAAAGACATTTCTGGAAAAGCTTTAAACCATTTTGGTAAAGTAACTGTTCCTTGAATATTTATCCAAACAGATTCTGTTTCCAATTGTAGGTAGTGTGATTTACCCTGCAAAGTTAAGCTTGTTAAGCCTGCAAGCTGATGTGCTTTGATTACAGTTTGTTTGCGATCCACCCTAAACCATCCTCGAGTATGTGACAGGTACTTAACCGGATTAACCACAATAATAGAAGATAACCATGATGCATCGTGGTTTTTAATTTTTTTATTGACGAATCGTGAAGTATGGTGAATACTAGTGAAGTGATTATATGCATCGGCTGTTAATCATTAGGTCATAAGTTCGAGTCTTGTCCGGGAAGCCAATCCCAGTAAAGGTTTTGGCAAGATGTAGAAGTGAATCAAAGTCACCATGGGGCACTGGTGGAGCACTTAGAAATAACAAATGACAATAAACCATTTATCTAAGCCCAATCAAAAAACATAGATAATTATCCAACCTGTAGCGAAGTAAAAATGGAAATTAAAGAAGGATCTAGACATGAAAAATAGAAACCTAGCAATATTAGGTATCAGTCTCACTGTAACAGCCCTCTCTTGTTCATCGGTCTACGCCAAGAAAATTTATCCTGCTGAACTTGTAGGAAGAGATTTAGATATTCCAATTGGAAAAAATTTGGTCATGTCGGGATTACTAATTATCCAATGTGGGACTCATCAGGGATGACGCAAGTTGCATATTTAGTTTCTGAGGTGCTCAATGAAACCCCAGTAGGTCCAATTAATACAATGGGAGATTTTATTTATCGAACAAAGTTCTGGGGAAGTAAATGGGGAGTGGCGGATCAAGGTGAACGTGGCTATAGAGTACTTGTTGAAGCAAGTCATCAACGACCTATGATACAAAATATCATATAGGCAAAGGAATTCCTGAAACTCAACAACCAACAGAATGTGGTACATGGCGATGTGACACTTATGTATGGTGGGCATTTTTTAGTCAAGGATGGAATATTATGCCTGGTTCAATATGGTTGCCATCAGAATTATTTAATTTTTTCCCATATTATAATTTTAAGGTAATTACTCCAAAACCAGCAGTAGTTATTTTGAATAAAACATTGGAAAATACTACCGCTGAAGAACTTAATGAATTATCAATAGAGGAATTTCAAATGATTATGGACTCACCTCCTGCCCACTATGTATCAACACCCTCTTCTATTCAATTACAATATGCAAATAATCCTAATTTAAATGAAACTGAACGTTCTATCATGGTTGATAGATTAATTGCAGATGATAATGAGCCTGATTTAGTACAAAAATTATTAAAATTGTATAATGAAACTGATAATGTAGAAGTTAAAAATACCACTGTTCAAGATTTAATGCTTTATAATCAACGACACATAAAAATTAAATCTTATATTAATAACGAGCAACCCTTATTAAAACAATTTTTTGAGGAACTTCTTGATTCTAAATCTTTGACACCAAGAATGATTGATGATGGTATAAGAGGATTTATTGATACACATTCTAATAATGAAATTATGGGGAGTAAAGATAAGATTAATAAATTACTTTCTTCTTTAAATCCTTATTCATCAGTTATGTTGAAATATACATTGATTTATAAATCAAAAGAATTACAACGTATTTATATAAAATCAATTATAAATGAGCTTCGTAAAGAAAATAATTCTGATTTAGATAGTTATTTTTTTGGTCCTTTATTAATAAGTTATAAAAATATGGGTGAAAATCTATTAGAGCCTGAATCGAAACAAATTATTATTGATTATTTAAATGAGGTTCATAATAAATATTCACCACAAGGAATTAAAAAACAACCAAATGATTTTCATCGCACTACTACAGCGCCTTATTATTTTGAGTTAATCAAAAATATGGGTATTTAAACGACATACGTACCAGAACACATCCTGATGCGTATGACAAAACACTTTACACACTCTTCTATGTTTACCTTTAATGTTTCTAACACAACCCCCAAGCCTCTATTAAACGTGGTTAATAAGCTCAAATCTTGGGCTCTTCCCCATTTCCGGGAGCACAAATCAAGAACATAAAACCTTAACCCTTAATCTGTAATTTTCAAAGTTTCTAAATCCATAAGCACGTCGTTGAATCAACTTCATCTTTCGATGAAATCCTTCTGTGATGCCATTGTTTTTAGTAAACCGCCACATTCTAACCACTTCGTCCGGTCATTGATATAATGTTTTACCCAGAGTTTTTAATGACTCAAAAGGACGTTCCTTCAGGCTATCAATCATTTTGAGAAATAGAGGGATTAGCCGCTTACATTGTTTGGCCGTACGATGTTTCTTCATTAGTAAGCGATGAAGACGCTGCTTGAATTGATAGATTGCAGCAATTGCAGGCTGTTGCTGTAAATAACGCTCTCGTTTATTTAAACGTTTTATTGTTAGATTCGCCTCATTAGTTCTTAATGCAGCCAACAAACCACGTTGGTGTTTCATTTGTGGGTCAATTTGTTGATAGGTCTGCAAACACATCTGATTGAGTAAACGAATCACATGAAACCTGTCTGCTACAATTTTAGCATTAGGAAAATAACGTTTGATTAAAGAGCGATAGCTGCTACTTAAATCAATACAGACCACAAGAACCTTATCCCTTCCTTCTAATGTATTAAGATACTCCTCTAAGTCCTTAGCACAACGTCCTGCAACTACATCAAATATTTTATGCTTTGCCAAGTCACAAAAGGTAGTCGCATAACCTACTTTTCTATTAAACAAATGCTCATCGAGTCCAAGTACTCGAGGGCAAGTGCGATTCAATATCTTCTTATGACGAAGTTCATAACCGTAATGATACCAACGCTCCACTGTGGATTTACCGAGTCGCAAATCACGAGCCAAATCCTTCTGGCTCAATCCTTTACTATGATAGTGAAACACTTGTTTACGTAAGCTTTCCGTGGCTCTTTGATGTTTCCCTATCCCAGGAAATCGTTGATTAAAATAACGATTACAATCAGGACAATAATATTTATGCGCTTTGATACACAAATAGCTACGTCGTAAACCTATGGACTCATGGCGAATACGTCTCATAAAGCTATCTTTTTTACGCAACTTTTTATTACCACAATGAATACATCGAACAACACAGCGATAACTTACTTCAATTAATACCGGATTCGCTCCACTTACTTTTTTAATGGAATAGCCAGGTAAATTTAGGATACAATCCTTCTTCGGCATTTTAATCTTCCTTTTGACTGCGAAATCAATGAGTTAGTTTAATCCTAACTTGATTAAAATGCCCCCTTCTTTAAGCTGAATCTTCTACATATCTTGCATACCTAAAAGCACTATGATCAAATTCACTATTTAGTTGAAATATGGAACTTGCGGTTGAAGATGCAGCATTATGGTCTGAAGCAGTTTTTGGAACAGTTAAGTTAGGTGATAAGCGTCTAACAAAACGTTTAATCCAAATGGTCAAACAATTATCTTCATTGCCAGGCAGTTCATTATCAGCAAGTTGCGAAGGACAAGACGCGCTATTAGAAGGCGGTTATTGTTTTTTGCGCAATAAACGCATTAGTGCAAGTCAAATTGCTCAGGGTGGTTATCAGGTGACAAGCTGGCTGTCGCAATCAATTCCCACCTTGTTAGCCATCGAAGATACAAAGAAAGCTATAAATGGGAAAAGAACACTCAAGAACTTGAAAATCGATTAGGCTCTAAGAGAACCGATGTTATATCCGTGTGCGATAGAGAGGCTGATATTTTTGAATACATACAATACAAATTAGACAACAACCAACGTTTTATTGTTAGAGCAAGCCATAATCGAAAACTAGAGCAAGGCCAGGGTCATTTATTTGACCATTTAGAAAAAATGATTGTTATTCTTTCGTTTGTAGCCATTCGCCTGCTTCAGTTAAAAGAATATTTTGAATACCCAACGAGCGTAGACATTGAGGATAATAGCTCTTGTGAAGAACTATTAGCTGAAATTGAGTGGAACGTGTTGTGGAATAGCATCGAAAGAAAATCTTTACCTGAAAAAACACCTACAGCAGCATGGGCTTATCAAGCCATAGCAAAACTTGGTGGTTGGACTGACACAAAAAAAACAGGCAAAGCTGCCTGGTCTACTATCTGGAAAGCTTGGTTTCCCTTAAATGAAAGAGTAGAAGGTCTTAAAATGGCTGCG
>NZ_JBAQZB010000123.1:0-2160 GCF_049790535.1 Legionella sp. | reverse complement strand
GTATATGGCACGTAGCAATAAAACAATCACAAAAAAATTATTCGCCAACAATTTAAGTTTAAAACTACAAGATGCTATGTTTCTTGATGATATTGAACCGTTACTTGCGCCTAGATTGAAAAATAATCATTCACGCGCGATAGGGTTACTTACGGAACAAGGACAAACTATAGCAACAGAAGGATGGAGTCTATCTGATGCTGTAGAAGCGATTAAAAACACGTTCATCGATCAACTCACTCGTTAAATAAATTTATCATCACTAGAGGTGATCAATCCATCTCTAGTGGTTGGTTATATTTTAATCAAAAAATCCATTATCGTGTGCTTATACCGTTAAAAATTGTATGAGCCATGTCAAATTTGACCGATTCAATTAAAGAGCTTTATGAGGATATCTCAGCAGGAGAAGCAAAGCTTGCCGCAGATAACTTGATTAATTTCTTTAAAATTTTGGAACAGGTTGAATCAAGAGCAGCTCGAACTAAACAACGTCATGAGCCCGAAAATGAAAATATCAGAAATTCAAATTGATTTTGTCAAACCTCGCGAGGGGTTAATCGGTTTTGCTAGTTTTGTTATTGATGAAAATATCTACATTTCTAGCGTTGCGATTCATAAAAAGCTAAATGGTGAGGGTTATCGCCTAACCTATCCCAATAAAGGCAATTTCACGATTTGCCACCTCATCAATAAAAAAGCCAGTTATGAAATAGAAACCGCTATTTTTCTCAAATTAAAAAACGTAATGAATAAGATGAATCAAAATGTTCAAATATTACAACCCCCAATTAGTTAAAAAATATCGCTCGTATACTGCCGAAGAGATATGCAAGCTATTCGAAAATAAAAAACTTCACATTCAAACCATCAGGGACTGGGTAAAATCCGGTGAACTCGAAGTTATCATCAAAAAGCCTATTACGATATATGGAGAGGTGCTTAGGGCTTTTCTTGAAAAAAGAAATGCGGGTCACAAAAGACAATTAGCGTTCAATCAATTCAAATGTGTGGCATGCCAAGAGATCATTTCTCCTCATGAAAATGCCATATCAATATATATAAATCAAAATGGGAGCATTAAAGCATCCGCGATTTGTCCCTTATGTAACAGCAAGGCAACGCGTTTTTATAAGAAAAATGAACAAGCCAAGTTAGAGGAAATTTTCATCATTAACGAGCCTCAGTTGGTGACAATAGGTAATTCGTCATTTACCGCCTGCAAGACTCACTTAAATGACATTGTAAATCACAGCTTAAATGAGTCACCTACAGCAACAGAAGACTCCTCCTAGAGATGGGGACATAAGATTCAAAAAGTTAGCTATAACCATTATTTCTAGGAGTCTTACCATGGCTGGATACAATGCACAAAACGAATTAATAAAAATAAAGTTTTTTGGAATGCTGGAAAATGCCAAAGGACGTGATCCAAAAACAGTGGATAGTTATGTCAAATCCATTCATGAATTTGAATTCTATTCTAAGTTCATCGACTTTAAAAAATTTGATATTGCGTTGGCTGTGGGCTTTAAAGAGTATTTATCTGATAAGAAAAATAAGCGAACAGGTCAAAATATTTCAAAATCTTATTTGCAGCATTGCACCTCTCAGGTGCGGGAATTTTTTGAATGGCTAAGCCGACAAAAAGGTTATGCTCGATATATTCAGCATGATGAGGCACAATATTTTACTTTATCCAAAAATAACCGGAATCGAGCTAGAGCCACAGAGTACCAAGAAAGTTACACGATAGACGAAATTATCTCGATTATACGCAAAATGTCTTCAAGCACCCCCACTGAGATGAGAAATAAGGCGATGATAAGCCTTACATTGCTTACCACTCCCAGAATTAGTGCATTACAAACTGCGCGGATAGGCTCTATCAAATATTTTAGAGACTTTGCTGCATGGGCTTTTGTACAAAACCCCAACTTAGTGGATACGAAGTTTGCAAAGCATATCACCGCGTTTTTCATTGGGAACGTGCAGGACTTATACAATAATGTGCACTATTTTATTGAGTTTCTCAAAGACCAAGGTTTTACAGACAAATGCCCGCTTTTTCCAAGGATAATTCCTAGTTTTACCCGTGAAGGCTTACGGTGCTTGGTTTTAGAAAGAGAATTTATCAAATCTCAAACCACTATTAGGACG
>NZ_JBAQZB010000122.1:0-18632 GCF_049790535.1 Legionella sp. | reverse complement strand
CCTTAAATGTCGTTGCTTCCATAATTTTACAGGAATTACACCAATCAGCATAAAAATCCAGCATTATTGGGTGTTTGTCGCGGGCACTAGCTATTGTTTCCTTGAGGTTATTCAACGTTAGCTCATGTTCAATTATTGTTGTTGTGGGAACAGTTAGGGGGGTTAATGGATTAGTCGCTCCTTTGCTAGCTCCGATTAAAATCAGGAAACCATAAGCCAGCAAAATAAGTCCTATACTTTGATTAAATTTTTCTCGATTTGATACAGAATACGTTAATGCACCACTATAAATACCAGAGAAAATAAGTAAACTTCCCCACAATCCCATGCTGAAAACAGCGGGTATAATTCGTGATAGCAAATGAATAGCAACGGCAATAAATATAATTCCAAAGACGAATTTAATGGTATTCATCCAATTACCTGTTTCAGGAAGCCATTTTCCTGCTGAAGTTCCTATGAGTAGTAGAGGGGTTCCCATGCCCAGGCTTAAAACAAACAAAGTAACACAGCCTAAAATAATATTTTTGCTTTGCGCAATATAGGTTAAGACGCCAATTAATGGTGCAGTAACACAAGGAGATAAAATTAAGGTAGACAAGCACCCCATGATTGCTGCGCCAAAGTAATGTCCTCCTCGTTGACTCCGACTTGTATTACCGATTTTTGCCTGCCAGGAATGAGGTAATTTAAATTCGTAAAACCCAAACATTGATAAAGCTAGAAGAATAAATATCAGGCTAAACACGCCAATAGACCAAGGGGATTGCATACTAATTTGCAGATTAGTACCAAGTAAGGCTACTACTGCACCCACTAGGGCATAAGTAAATGACATACTTAGTACGTAACTAAGAGACAAAAAAAATGCTTTTCTACTGGTTATTTTCTTTCCATGGCCAATGATAATTCCTGATAAAACAGGAACCATGGGTAAAATACACGGGGTGAATGCTAACAGTAAACCAAAACCATAAAAAGTGAGTAAGATCATAGCCCAATTATGATCCGAGAAGATTTTACTGATGCTCATGTTATCGCTTTTAGCGGTGGGGTTGTTTGGTTCAGGTTTATTAACAACAACTTGTTCTATGCTGACTTTAGTTAATGCTAATTGATCATCAATAATTAACTCAATTGACTTTTCCTCAGGTGCATAGCAAAAGCCAGTGTCAGAACAGCCTTGATAATTTAAGGTAAGTAAGGTTTTCCCTGGTTTATTACCTAAGATTGCTACGGGAATAGATACATGATTACGATAAATCGTGTACACATGCCCTTGTTTGTCAATTTTATTGATTGCAGGTGGAAAACGTAGGGTTCCCAAATGAATAGCGCTCTCTGATTCCGGGGTTAATTTAATGCGGTCACTGTAAATAAAATAGCCAGGTTTGATCTGGAACGTGAGTGCAAAGGTATTGGAATCAATTTTGATGGCATTTGCCTGAAAAATTTGAGAAGAGAGGGGGGGATTTGCATGTCCAATAATGGTGAGGAAACAACCGGTGAGTAATAAAAACCATTTTTTCATTTTAGATTCTTGGATTCCATTGATGCAGTTAACTTTATTGTAGTTCGAATCACTGTAAAAGTAACCTTTGTTGCGAAAAAAGTCATTTTTATGGAACTATATTGCGTGGGGACACAATTTGCGATTCTCCCCAGAGGCTTTTTGCCTGCTGCAGTTAATTAAATAAAATTAAATTTTTTTTATTTGAACCCTTGAAACTGCCTTCATTGACCCCATATGTCAGCCAGCATTAGTGTAGTTTAATTTAATCAGGAGATATATGTTATGAAAATTCGTCCTTTACACGATCGTGTAGTAGTTCGTCGTATGGAAGAAGAGCGTACCACAGCGGGTGGTATTGTTATTCCAGATAGCGCTACTGAAAAACCAATGCGTGGTGAAATTATTGCTGTTGGCGCGGGTAAAGTGTTAGATAACGGTGACGTTCGTGCTTTAGCTGTGAAAATAGGTGATGTAGTTCTGTTCGGAAAATATTCCGGTACCGAAGTAAAAATTGAGGGTAAAGAATTAGTTGTGATGCGCGAAGACGACATCATGGGTGTAATTGAGAAGTAATATATCGTTTATTAGGAGATAGAAAGAATGGCTAAAGAAATTCGTTTTGACAAGGCACGTCAGCTAATGATTGCTGGTGTTAATGTATTAAATGATGCGGTAAAAAGCACTATGGGTCCATGTGGTCTTAATGTTGCAATAGAAAAGGCTTATGGCGGCGCGCCTACTATAACTAAAGATGGTGTTTCAGTTGCGAAAGCAATCGAATTGAAAAATCCCTTCATGAACATGGGTGCACAAATAGTTAAAGAAGTTGCTTCTAAAACTTCTGATACTGCTGGTGATGGTACTACTACTGCTACCGTATTAACTTGCTCTATTTTGGTTGAAGGGAACAAAGCAGTTGCAGCTGGCATGAATCCAATGGATCTGAAACGCGGTATCGATAAAGGGGTTCAGGCAGTTACTAAAGAATTACAATCTATGTCCAAGCCATGCAGAGATTACAAAGCAATTGCTCAAGTTGGTACTATTTCTGCTAACTCTGATGAAGCAGTTGGTGAAATCATTGCTAGCGCGATGAAAAAAGTAGGTAAAGAAGGTGTTATTACTGTTGAAGACGGTAATGGATTAGAAAATGAGTTATCTATTGTTGAAGGAATGCAATTTGATCGCGGTTACATCTCTCCATACTTCATCAACAATCAACAAAACATGACTTGCGAATTGGAACATCCATTCATCCTCTTAGTTGATAAGAAAATTTCCAATATTCGTGATATGTTGCCTGTATTGGAAGCTGTTGCAAAATCAGGTCGTCCATTATTGATCATTGCTGAAGATGTTGAAGGTGAGGCTTTAGCAACTTTAGTTGTTAATAATATGCGTGGTATTGTTAAAGTATGTGCGGTTAAAGCACCAGGCTTTGGTGATCGTCGTAAAGCTATGTTACATGACATCGCAATTTTAACTCATGGTCAAGTAATTTCTGAAGAAATTGACAAGAGCCTTGAAGCTACTACATTAGAAGATTTAGGCGCTGCAAAACGTGTTGTAGTAACTAAAGAAAATACTACAATCATTGATGGCGAAGGCAAAAGTGTCGAAATTGAGGAGCGTACTGCTCAAATTTGTATGCAAATTAAAGAAACCTCTTCAGATTACGATCGTGAGAAATTACAAGAGCGTGTTGCTAAATTATCTGGCGGTGTTGCGGTAATCAAAGTAGGCGCTGCTACTGAAGTTGAGATGAAAGAAAAGAAAGCTCGTGTTGAAGATGCATTACATGCTACTCGTGCTGCTGTTGAAGAGGGCGTTGTAGCAGGTGGTGGGGTTGCTTTGATTCGTGCTCAAAAAGCATTAGATGCATTGAAAGGTGATAACGATGATCAAAACATGGGCATCAATATTTTGCGCCGTGCTATTGAATCACCCATGCGCCAGATCGCTGCTAACGCAGGTTATGAAGCATCAGTTGTGATAAATAAGGTAGCTGAACACAAAGAAAACTATGGTTTTAACGCGGCTACTGGTGAGTATGGTGACATGGTTGAGATGGGTATTTTAGATCCAACCAAAGTAACTCGTATGGCATTACAAAATGCTGCTTCTGTAGCTAGTTTAATGCTTACTACTGCGTGTATGATTGCTGATTTACCTAAAGATGATGCTCCTGCTGATATGGGTGATATGGGTGGTATGGGTGGTATGGGTGGTATGGGTGGTATGGGTGGTATGGGCGGCATGATGTAAGCCTTCTCCACCATTTCTTTGAAAACCCGCCATTATGGCGGGTTTTTTTTAAAGCGAAACAACCCGGGAATAGTTCCTACACGTGTTTAAGTTGTCTTTAAATGTTGATAGGGAGACATGTCATACAAAGCAATGCCTGTTGTTGGTGAGACAGGGGATAGCCAGGGTGAAGTTTTAACTGCTCTTAAACCGTCACAATAGCCTTTTTCTATTCGTTCAGATATGGATTTGCTTGAAAATTCATAGTCCTTGGATTCACATTCACTTTCATCTTGTTCATATAAAAAACGTACCAAAGCGATGGCCGACTCACGCCCTTTACAGATACATAATTTTATTTCGGGATTTTCTTTTTCTTCTGGAGGAACAAATTGAGATAGAATGTGAATGCTATTCTTTAGTTCATGAATTTCTTGATAAAGATGAATTGTCTTGGAAAAGCGGCTGGAGTAGGTAATGTCTTTTTTCCGCATGTTTACGTCATTAAGCGTTCTTGGTTGTAATCCATAAGAATCAAATAAGTGTATAGCAAAACAGAGTAATTTTTGTGAACAATTACCTTTAGATAAAACATAGCTAGCAGGAGAGTTGCTCGAAATTCCCCCATCCCAATAATATTTACCTTCTATTTCCACTGCAGGAAAGCTAGGAGGGAGGGCGCCGCTAGCCATAATATGTTCTGGCCCAATTTTTTGTTTTAATGAGTCAAAATATTCAATTTCGCCAGAGCAAATTTCAATTGCACCAAGGGACAAGCGAGTACTTCCAGAGTTAATGCGATCAAAGTCTATAAATTCTTCTAAGCTGTTCTTTAATGGGTTTATATCATAATAACTTAACTTATCTGGAGTTGTATCATAACCTGGAATTACTGGCGGAATACGAGGAACAAAAAAACCAGGTTGACCAAAAAGCAGAGATGATTGAGCCGAAAGCAGATGTTGAATTTGACGCGTGCTAAAATCATTAGCAAATAATGAATTATTTATAAATGTAGGAGTAGCAATTTTTTCCCAAAATTGACACATTTTTTCAACGCGTATGTTTTTAGGATTACCTGCAGCTATAGCGGCATTAATAGCCCCAATCGAAGTGCCAGTAAACCAATCAGGATAATAACCTGCCTCATCCAATGCGCGCAAAACTCCGACCTGATAAGCTCCTAAGGCTCCGCCGCCCTGAAAGCAGCAAGCAATCTGGTCATAAGTTGGTTTTATTTTCTTTAAAGTACGAGGCATAGTTACTCCATGAACCACCCATGGCTAACGATAAGTGACTGACCTGTTAGCGCGTTGGATTTAAATGATGCAAAGAATAATGCAGTTTGTGCTACATCATCAGTAGTAGTAAATTCCCCATCAACGGTGTCTTTTAGCATTACTTTTTTAATTACGTCTTCTTCACTGAGACCAAGTTCTTTGGCTTGTTCAGGGATTTGTTTTTCTACCAATGGAGTGCGTACGAAACCTGGACAAATCACATTTGCTCGTACATTATGAGCAGCCCCTTCTTTAGCCACTACTTTACATAAGCCAATTAAGCCATGTTTCGCGGTAACATACGGAGCTTTAAGCATCGAGGCTTCTTTCGAATGAACGGAACCCATGTAAATAATACTGCCACCTTTACCTGAGGCATACATCTGTCTAAGCACAGCACGAGTAGTTAAAAAGGCACCATCTAAATGGACGGATAATAATTTTTTCCAATCAGAATAGGCTAATTGAACAATTGGATCGATGATTTGAATTCCAGCATTGCTGACTAGAATATCCACATTGCCAAAATGTTTAACCACTAAGTCAACACCTTGATTTACCTGATTTTCATTAGTGACATCCATGGTAACCGCGAGTGCCTCGCCGCCCTGAGATTTTATTTCTTCGGCAGCAAGTGTTGCTTGGTCTAAATTGAAATCTGCAATGGCAATTTTTGCTCCTGCTTTGGCATAAACTAAAGCGATCTCTTTACCTATTCCGCTGGCAGCGCCGGTAATTAGTGCTACTTTATTTTTTAAGTGCATGAATACAATCCTTGTATGGTTTTAAGTTAATCTTAAAAGCAATCAAAAAATAATCTTAATAAGTATAGCAATGGAACTAAAACATTGCTGTAATTACATAAAATTTTTAAATTGAATGTCTATTTAGTTTACTAATTTAGTTTGATTGATGGGTACTTAGAGGCTCTCTTTCTATTTCGCTAAAAGTACCCAACTTATATTTAGTAGTAGTAATAACCATTATTATAATATCGATGGTTATAGTAATAGGCACGTCTGTCTTGATTTTGGCCAATGGAGTTTCCTACTAAAGCACCTGCTCCCGCGCCAATCACAGTTCCAACAGCACTACCTCCTGTTACAGCATAGCCTAATCCAGCGCCTGCAGCTCCTCCTATACCAGTACCTAATTGAGTATTGGTACAGCCACCTAACACAAAGGCTGATAGACTGATAACAAATACTGTAGTGACAATTTTTTTCATAGTAGACTCCTTTTTTATTCATCAGGTGTCCTTCCTTAAAGAGAAATTCTGCATTTAGGTAAAACACCTAATTTTTACCCTTCATAAGGTATAATAGTACAAAAATTTAATTTTATGTTGAAAATATAATCATTATTTGTGTATGAACGATGCTTTTAAGGGTGAAATTTTACTCCGCCTCGGGTTTTCCAGTACTATTAGAATATTAGATTATAAAAATAGAGGAGCTTATGTTTAAAGGAAGTATCGTGGCTTTAATAACGCCAATGCAAAATGACCAGGTTGATGTACTCCGTTTACGAGAACTGGTCGAATTTCACATCGAAATGGGAACTCATGGTATTGTTGCAGCAGGTTCTACTGGGGAATCTGGTACTTTATCTCATGAAGAAAAGGTTTTGGTGATTAAAACAGTTGTAGAACAGGTTAGAGAGCGCATCCCAGTAATTGCAGGCACAGCGATGAATGCAACGCGTGATTGCATCAAATTAACCAGTGAAGCGATGGAATGTGGGGCTCATGCGGCTTTAATTATGACACCTGCTTATATTAAACCAACTCAGGAAGGTTTATTCCAACATTACAGCAGTATTGCACAAGCAGTTGCTATGCCTATTATTTTGTATAACGTTCCAGCAAGAACTGCCTGTGATTTATTACCTGAAACGGTAGGCAGACTAGCCAAAATTTCCAATATTGTGGGAATAAAAGAGGCTACAGGACAAATGACTCGTTTACAGCAGATTTTGCGGCTTTCTGAGGGTAGTATTGACGTATACAGTGGTGATGATTTCACCGCAGCATCTTGGATCTTGGCAGGAGCGAAAGGAAATATTTCTGCAACTGCGAATGTGGCTGCTAAATTAATGGCAAAAATGTGCGATTTTGCTATGGATGGAGAGCATGCGGCCAGTTTGCGTTTGCACGAACAACTAATGCCTTTAAATAAATTGCTATTTATTGAAACAAATCCTATTGCGATAAAATGGGCAGTAAACAGAATGGGTCTAATCGGCGATGAGATAAGATTGCCATTAACACGTTTATCCAAAGAGCATCATGTGGCATTAGAAAAAGTGATGAAAAGTTTAGAATTGATTTAAGCGGAGAATGTTGTGAAAAAATTGAGTTTTATTGTGTCTGTGGTGATGATGCTTTCTGCTTGTTCAGGACGTTATTCAAGTAATGGCGAAAGTCTCTACCTAAATAGTCGTAATGGTGTAAAACTGGAAGTACCGCCACCGTTAACGAGAGCAAACATTAGTGACTTTTATAATTTACCGCCACAAAATCAAGATGCGCGAGTAAGTAGCGCGCCCCCTATGTAATAAGGACTATTATGACATCAGAATCAGCCGAGTTGCTTATAGTACAGAAGTTATCACAGCGTATTGTGGAAGCGCAACGTAAAATCAGGATTCTTGATGGCATTAAATGGGATGACTCAGTTAAAAAGGAGTTTTTTAAACATAAGGGCCAAAAGCTTCCTTCAGTAGATAAAGAATATTATGACAAAAAGCCGTTGCCTTTTGATGTTCATAACAAACAAGAAGAGTTTCGTCTTATTTTACGCGATGCACAGAATCAGTTAGGTCAATATTCTACATTAACGCGTTTGTTTAGACGTCAATGTGAAGAATATAGTCGTGCCACCCAGATGCTTGCACTGCGAGGAACTCCAGCTTTTAGCGAACTAGCAATGGAGCTTTATGGCAGCCCTAATGATGTATTTTATGCAGGCGGTCCACATCTGTCTCAAATGGGAACTTTATTGTTTGACGTATTAACCAATTTGAATGTGCAATTGCAATCTGAAGCAGATGTAAAACGGTATACCCCTCAGCAAGCCCAAGAAATTTTGCAAGTCCGTTTAGGTCATTTTTTTGACAAACATCCAGCTAAAGTTACGGTTATGGTTAGTGATGATATGATCGCAGATGCTTCTGCAGGAGCAGACAGCATTAAATTGAGCCAGCAAGCGATGTTTAGTGATCGGGATCTGCGTTATTTGGAGGTGCATGAAGGATGGGTACATGTGGGTACTACATTAAATGGTTCTATGCAACCTAACTGTTTTTTCCTCTCCAAAGGTTCACCTTCCAGTAGTGTGATTCAGGAAGGCTTAGCTGTGATTACAGAAGTAATTACTTTTTCTTCTTATCCTGAGCGCATGTTAAAAATTACCAATAGGGTCATCGCCTTAGATAAAGTAATCCAAGGAGCGAACTTTCTGGATGTGTATAGGTATTTTATGGATTGTGGTTTGAGTGCGGAAGACAGTTATAATCAAACTGTGCGAATATTCCGAGGCAGCACCCCCAACGGTGGTCCTTTCACCAAAGATTTATCTTATGCCAAAGGTTTTGTCCTGATTTACAATTATATTCGTTTTGCAATTAGCCAGAAACGAGTTGATTCAATTCCTTTACTGTTTACTGGTAAATTGGTATTAGATGATTTGCCATTATTAAGTGAACTAAACCAGCGCGGCATATTAACTAGTCCCGTTTATCTCCCTCCGCCATTTAAGGATTTAGCGGCATTAAGCTCTTGGATGAGTTTTTCGTTGTATCTAAATCTGTTTGACTTAAATAAGATACAAGAAAATTTTCGCTTTTTATTGGTTTAAAATACTTTGCTTTAATTGATACTATTTTTTTTATTTAACCAATTGGAAATGAACTGAGAGGATGTTTCAATAACACTAACGGCTTGGTGATATAATAGTTCAAATAATCTACGATCATCTGTTTTCCAATAATATTCAACATATTGACAGGCGTATTTTAAGCGTGTCATGCCAAGATAAACTCCACCCCCTTTGATTTTATGGGCTAATTTTTCGACTGTTGCATAATCATGTAATGAAAAAGCCAATTTCATCTGCTCTAAATCAGCAGGAAGTTCATGTGAAATCATCAAGATAAGAATTTCTTTAAATAAAGCCTCATTCCCTCCACAGTTTTTAAGTCCGTTTTCATAATTAAATAATGAGAATTGTTCTAATTGAAACAATTCAGCTTCTGCAGCAGGAAACTCTTTTATCGTAGCAGGAGGAGATTCGAATGGTTCACTTTTTGCAAAAGACTGGTCAGAAGCATATCGTTTGATTAGATTGTGTATGAGTTCTAAATTAGCTGGCTTTGAAAATACATCATTCATTCCTGATGCCATACATTCCTCGTAAGCTGTTTCACGGGCATGTCCTGTTAGTCCGATTATAGGTTGTGGTTTTTTATTATGTTCTTTTTCCCATTTACGTGTTAATTCGCAGAGCTCTGTTCCAGAAATTCCAGGTAAGCCAATGTCCGTTATAATCAGATCAAAAGTTGTTGATTTTATTAAATCTAAGGCTTCTTCACCACTTTTAGCTGATTTAAATTGATAACCTGCTTTTGAAAAGAGAGCTTCTAATACAATGAGTGCCGTTGCATTATCCTCTACTAATAAGCTATAAGGTGATTGAGAGTCTGGTCTATCTGTTTTAGTTATTAACAAAGGTGATAGAGCATCATGATTTTGCTGGGCTAATGGTATTTCTTCATCATGGATGCTTTCAGCTTTTATATCGTCTAGTACATTATTTAACATGGAAAGAAGCTCTGCTCCGCTCTCGCGAATCATAAGTGCTTTTTTGTGTTCTTCGTTATCTAAAGTATTTTCTAAAATTTCTGCCACACCGATTACACCCGTCAGCGGAGTACGGATGTCATGTCCCATGTTGGAGATAAACACTGTTTTAGCCATCTTGAGCTCAATCTCTGTTTTTTTTCGTTCGGTAATATCGGTTGAAATGTCAAGCATTCCGATAATAGTATCATCAATCATATAATGGCACTTTCTTAGATAAATAAGTAAGTTTTATTCCATCTGATTGATATAAAGGTTCTTTCAAACTTAATGAAATACCTTGTTCCATTACTGATTTATCGGATTTTTTATAAAAAATCGCTGAATTCTTGTCATATAAGTCAACGTAGGTTTTACCTTCAATATCATATTGTGAAGTAGGTTTTTGAACCATTTGTAGAATCATTGATAATGTTTGTTCATCTAAAGTAGTCATAGCATTAAAATTCCATGATGTTGGTAAAATTATTTAGAGTACGAACTATCAAAATCTATTATTCTATAGCATATTATTTAAAGTATTTAAACTTTCATTGAGTAGTAAGTTTATGTAATTGTTTTATAAGGGTAATCCTTCACCTAATGCTGCCAACTTAAAAAGAAGTCATTGGAATGAAAATTATCTTAGAGTTTCTTATACAGAACTATCCCGCTTAAATAAAAATCAGTTGTAAGTTTTTTGCATTCTAGAGTCGATATCATCCTCTTCTCTTTTAGGTTTCGTTGTAAAAAAACCAGGGGTACGATTTTTGGGATTAATACTGGTTTGCGAACTCTTAACTTCTTTGGTTTGTTGAAAATAGTTATCGAATAACATTTTACTTTCTTCAATAATATAGGTGTCTTGAGATTCTTCAATTTTTTGTCGATAATAAGTTGCCTTTTCTTTATCATTATTTTCGATTGACAACAGACACGCAGTATACATGGCATTAGTACAACCTAAATTAGCTGATCTAAGTACAGCATCTTTACGTTGAGGAGATTTTGGAGGATAAATAAAGGCTAAGTGATACAATGCTAAAGCGTCAGTTTTAGCTAATTCTTTCATTTGAGGTATATGTTTTACAACCTTCTGCTTCAGATTAGGATCAGCAGGTGAATTCTGTAATTCGTTTACTAAAGATGCAAATGTCCTACTTGAAATTGAAACACTTCCCATAACCTTTGCCTTTTTACCTTTAAGACTAGTTTCAAGGATAGGCGACTCAAATTAAGAAAATATTAACTTGCAGCTAATTTACTATTTTTTTACAATTAAAGAGAATTTTGAATTGGATGGTCTAAGGTACGATCATAAAGTGCCCATCCTAGGTGAAATAACATATGAGCTAAAACAGAGCAAATAAGCCCGTATTGCCAAAATAAGTAGCCAAAAAATACGGATTGGTACAGGCTAAGAAATATAAATGAATAAATAAATGAGCGGTTTGAGGTGCAACCTGCGGCAATATAAGCAGGCAACTGACCTACTGCAAACAGTATACCGCTTATAAAAATCGATAACCAAATAATAAGAGTAGAGGGTTGTTTAGTGAATATTAGGGCGAAAAAAACTGCCAAATTTAGCAAGCCCCAACGAGCAATAATTTCTTCAACAATACCGCCATAAAGAATACACCCATCAATACCAAGAGCGATGCGGAGCTTAGCCATAATGTGCAAACTTTTTTTATCGATGCAGCGGTTTGCCAGACTATAATAGAAAACACAAAAAACAATTAGTCCTAAAAGAGAATAAAGCATGGTTGGGAATATAATGGGTATTAGAGTACTTATTCCCGCTTTTCCTTCTAAAAGAGCCTCCAATATTGGTGCATTTAAACCAGTGTTTTTGGAGATGATTGTTCCTGCACAACACATAAGAAGTACCATAACCAAAGTTTGCAAAATAGCAAAACGACTAATGCGTTTTTTTAGTTTTTCAGAGTTGTTTGGCAATAAAAAATAAATTAAGCGTTTTGTAGCAATGACTGTGCCCGGAATGCATAAACAGAATAAAACCAAAATTAACTGCCAATTAATGTTCATTTTTTCCTTAAAATTTAAAATTCTCTTGTTCGCGCTAAGAAAGAGGACATCAAGAGATAAGAGTTCTTTATTAGGTCTTGTAGTGTCAATAGACCTTAATTTTTAAATAAAACTGCGTAAAAGAATCCATCCATAGTGTACTCTCCAGGTAAAATTTGTTGGCCATGATCCAGTGCATGCCCCCAGGTCCAATCTTTGCGGATTAGTTTACAGTCAGAATTTTCAGCAACAAACTTTGCAATTTGTTGATTGTTTTCCGCCGCTAGCACGGAACAGGTCGCATAAACCATCAATCCACTCTGTGTCAATAAAGGCCATAAAACGTTTAACATAGTATGCTGAATTTTAGTTATCTTTTCAATTTCTTCATCTGTACGCAGTAATTTAATGTCAGAATGGCGACGAATCACTCCAGTTGCAGAACAAGGAGCATCCAATAAAATACGATCGAAGAGCTGTCCATCCCACCATGTTTCTGGAGCTAATGCATCCCCTTGCATTAGGCAGGCGTGTAAATTAAGACGATTTAGATTGTCTTCCACTCGACTTAATCGTTTGACATCAACATCCAGGGCCACACAAGCACTTAATTCGGGTTCAGTTTCTAAAATGTGACAGGTTTTTCCACCCGGTGCACAACATGCATCTAACAGACGTAAACCAGGTTTTAAAGATAATAAAGAAACAGCCAATTGTGCAGCAGCATCTTGGACCGAGAAACAGCCTTCAGCAAAACCAGGGAGTTGACGTACATCACATGGAGAGAGCAACGTGATTGCTTCAGATGCGATGGGATGTGCACATGCTTCAATTCCCGCTTGGGTCAAGGCGTATAAATATTCTGTTACGGAATTTTTTCTTATATTAACTCTTAAAGTCATCGGTGGATGAACATCGTTGGCTTGGGCAATTGTTTTCCAGTCATTAGGCCAATCCCTTTTTAAGCGTTTTAATAGCCATTCTGGTTGACCATAAACAAATAATGGATTGTTACTCAATTGTTTGAGTAACTCTGTTTTTTGACGGCAAAAATTGCGTAATACGGCATTTACTAAGCCTTTAGCCCATGAGTTTCTTGTTTTTTCCAATAATGCTACTGTTTCTTTTACAACTGCGTAATCCGGTTGATTCATGTAATGCAACTGATAAAGTCCCATTAATAAAGTAATCCAGATTTCAATTTCCTGCGGTTTTTTTTTTAGCAGACAAAGTGCTATTGCCTGCAAGCGAAAATAATGACGACAAAAACCAAAACATATTTCTTTGGTCATTGGTGTGAGTTCTGCTGAACTGGACATGAGTTGCGATAAGGAAGATTTATTAATCAATAGTGCAGTTAAAATTTTTAAAGCATGCAACCGTTCATTTTTATTCATTAAAATACTAACCCTACATACAGCTGAGATTTAGAAGAATTTAACCAATCCGCAATAGTAATTACTTTGCCACCTGGAAGCTGAATTTTTTCAACCAATAAACACTGTTGACTTGTAGCAACCAGCATCCCTTTTTTATCAATACTTAAGATTGTTCCAGGTGTTTGTGTGGTATCCACATCAACAACACGTGCTTGATGAACGCGTATCACTTGTTCATTCAAGAGAGTATAAGCAATAGGCCAAGGAGTAAAGGCGCGTATTTTTTGAGCAATTTCTACAGCTGGTTGCTGCCAATTAATTAATGCATCATTTTTGTTGATTTTAGCTGCATAAGTAGCCAATTTATTATCTTGTATTTCAGGTTGTACTGTATTGTTAGTCAATTCCTCCAATGTTTTAAGCAAAGGATCTACTGAAATTTGAGCTAATTTATCATGCAAGGTATTTGCTGTCTCTGAAGCAGTTATCGGACAGCTCGCTTGATGCAGGATATTACCTGTATCCATTCCCACATCCATTTGCATGATAGTTATTCCAGACTCTACATCGCCATGAAGAATGGCATGTTGAATTGGTGAAGCGCCCCGCCAGCGAGGTAATAATGAAGCATGAACGTTAATACAACCTAGTCTGGGTAGTTCCAGTACAGTTTTAGGTAAAATTAATCCATAAGCAATAACAATCATTATATCCGCTTCTAATGCTGCCAATTCACTGATTGTTTCAGGTTTTTTAAAGTTGAGGGGCTGATAAACTGAAATACCATGGGCTAAAGCCCATTCTTTTACAGGAGAGGTCTGTAACATACGACCACGGCCTGCAGGCCGGTCTGGTTGAGTATAAATGGCCTGAATGCGGTGTGTGGTTTGTGCAAGTGCATCAAGGCAGGGTATGCCAAAGGCGGGGGTCCCAGCAAAAACAATATTCAAACCACTCATGATTTACCACGAGTTTGCTGACGCTTAAATTTATCTAATTTTTTGCGTGCTATGGCTTTTCTCAATGGGGAAAGCATATCGATAAATAACTTGCCATTCAAGTGATCAATTTCATGTTGCAGGCATTCAGCCAGTAATCCTTCTGCTTTGATTTCAAAAGGTTTTCCATGTCGATCCAAAGCTTTTACCGTAACTTTTTCAGCACGAATTACTGTATCAAAAGCACCAGGAACAGAAAGACAACCCTCATCAAACTTCTTCTCTCCTTCAGAAGCAATAATATCCGGATTAATAATTACAATTTGATCCTTTTTATCACCAACAACATCAATAACTGACAAGCGTAAGCAAATACCAATCTGGGGTGCTGCCAGACCTACTCCATGGGCATCATACATTGTGTCAAACATGTCATCGATTAGCGTTTGTAGCTTATCATCAAAAGTGACGACTGGTTTAGAAATTTCTCTTAATCGAGGATCAGGTAAATAAAGAATTTTGTGAATGGCCATTGCGTATCTGGTTCTCTATATAAAAATCGTGATATTATCCTTGATCTAGTGTCATGCTGCAAGCTTGTCAATAACCCGCAAAGGATTGAGTCAATGAGATGTATTCTCTTTTTCTTCTTTTTTATGTATTTTATACTTCATAGCGTTCCTCGTTTAAAACATTATTTTTCAGCATGTTATCTAATCCAGCACAGTACCTGTTTTGGGAGTATTTTCAGTCAATACTGGAATAAGCTTTGCAAACGAATAGGACGAACATATGAGTAATTTACCTTATTTTCTTGCTTTGAATCGAATGGATAAAGTTGGTCCTCGTACTGTACTCAAATTACAAAAGCGTTGGCCGAATTTACAGCAAATGTTTCAATGTTCGAAAACAGAATTAGAATTAGCGGGTTTACCACCACTACTTGCACATACCATTAGCTGTTTTGATTTGCATCTAATTCAGGATGATTTAAATTGGTTACACGCTGCAGATAATCACCATTTGCTTACTTGGGATTCACCAAACTATCCTATGTTGCTGAAAGAAATTAGCGATCCACCTATGATTTTATATGCTCAAGGAGAGTTATCTGCATTTCAGAAACCCCAATTGGCAATAATTGGTACGCGTAATCCGTCGGTAACTGGAAGTGAAAATGCTAAAGCTTTTGCAAGTCAGCTTGCAGCACAGGGAATTACAATTGTAAGTGGTTTAGCTTTAGGAATTGATGCCCAAGCTCATATTGGCTCTTTGGAGTCTAATGGGCAAACTATTGCGGTAATGGGCACAGGAATAGACAGTATTTACCCTCGTCAACACAGAAAACTGGCAGAGCAAATTACCCAAAATGGTTTGTTATTAAGTGAATTTCCTTTAAAAAGTCCACCAATTGCTGGACATTTTCCACGCAGAAATCGTATAATAAGTGGTTTGTCATTGTGCATTTTGGTTGTTGAAGCTGCAATGAAGAGCGGATCGCTTATCACGGCGCGCATGGCATTGGAGCAAAATCGGGATGTTTTAGCTATTCCAGGATCTATTCATAACCCAGTAGCTCGTGGTTGTCATTATCTCGTACAGCAGGGAGCTAAATTGGTTACTTGTGTTGCAGATGTTTTTGATGAACTGGGGATAGAATCACCTCAGCAAGGCACTGATAAACCAATTTTTTCTCTTGCCAGTGGGAATGAAAACCTAGTAAAGTTTATTGGTTTTGAAATGACGACGATTGATCAAATTATTTTACGTAGTGGATACACCGTCGAACAAGTAATTAGTGAACTTGCAGAATTAGAATTAAAAGGGACTGTTTTAGCTGTATCTGGCGGTTATATGAGGTGTTAATATGAAAGATAACTTATTTGAACTATTGTTGAATTTATTTGAAACAAGCCTTTCACAGCTGCGAAAAAGCCATACTGCTGATCAAGAAATAGCAGAGGTTAGCGAAGAAGATACAGCTGCAGAGGATCAGTTAGTACAGATCAGGACGCAACATCATCACTCCATTCGAGTTATCACTCATGATGAGCAAATGAAGTTAACAAAAGCAAGTTATCAATTTCTCATGCGTATGAGGTTATGGAATGTCCTTAGTTGGGATTTATTTGAACTAATTATGAATCAACTGCAATGTTCTGATTCTCCAATTGTAACTTTGCAGGAGACTAAGTGGGCAATAAGAAATGGTTTGTCTTCCAGTTTAAATGAAGAACAATTGGCATTTCTCGATTTGGCTCTCTATCAGGCAGAAGATAAATTAATAGTACATTAATGGCAATTATTCAGCACAATCCGCAGTTTCTTCTTGTTGTAACTTGACGGCAAGATAAAAGATTCTATATATACTATGTTGCATAATCATTTAGATAAGAAAAAGGTTAAACTTTCTATGAGTAAACATTTGGTGATTGTTGAGTCACCCGCTAAAGCTAAAACAATTCAAAAATACCTTGGTAGTGATTATGAAGTTTTAGCATCCTATGGACATGTGCGGGATT
This sequence comes from Legionella sp., assembly GCF_049790535.1. Classification (GTDB taxonomy): domain Bacteria; phylum Pseudomonadota; class Gammaproteobacteria; order Legionellales; family Legionellaceae; genus Legionella. The sequence goes on along the minus strand of NZ_JBAQZB010000122.1, from coordinate 1,888 downwards.
TGCCTGCCCGTAAAGGATCTGTAAATCCTGAGCATAATTTTTCTATGACCTACATACCGTTGGAAAAGAATGCACGGCATATTGAAACCATTGCTAAAATATTGAAAAAATCGGATTCGTTATTTCTGGCAACGGACCCTGATCGAGAAGGCGAGGCTATTTCTTGGCATATTTTTGAGTTAATGAGAGAAAAAAATCTGCTTAAGGACAAACAAGTTCACCGCATTTTTTTCAATGAGATTACTAAAGCAGCGATTCAGGATGCAATCAATAATCCACGAGATATTTCGATGGATCTAGTTAATGCGCAACAAGCGCGACGAGCTCTGGATTATCTGGTAGGTTTTAATCTGTCGCCCTTATTATGGAAAAAAGTTCGTCGTGGACTTTCTGCAGGCCGCGTACAGAGTCCTGCATTGCGACTCATTGTTGAAAGAGAAGAAGAAATAGAGCGTTTTGTTTCACAAGAATATTGGAAGATAGTGGCACTATGCCTCCATGAAAAAGTTTCCTTCGAAGCACGACTGACGCATTATAAAAACGAAAAATTACAACAATTTACCGTAAATAATCACGATCAAGCCCATCAGATTAAAGACAATTTGATTCAGCAAGCACAAGGTGCTTTAATTGTCACCCAAATTGAAAAAAAACAACGTAAGCGCAAACCCTCTCCTCCGTTTATTACCTCGACGTTACAACAAGAAGCTGCACGCAAATTAGGTTTTACTGCTCGTAAATCCATGATGGTTGCGCAACAGTTATATGAAGGTATCGATATCGGTACTGGTACCGTTGGTTTGATTAGCTATATGCGAACTGACTCAGTGAATCTGGCTTTAGAGGCTGTGGATGAAATACGTGAGTACATTACAGGACGTTATGGTGTTGATAATTGCCCATCAAGCCCTAGAGTTTATAAGACAAAATCTAAAAATGCCCAAGAGGCTCATGAGGCGATTAGGCCTACCTCCATTAAACGCACTCCAGAAATGGTACAGTCTGCACTGACAACCGATCAATACAAACTTTATAGTTTAATTTGGAAACGAACCGTTGCTTGCCAAATGGCCGATGCATTAATGGATACAGTAGCAGTGGATTTTAGTTGTGGAGAAGGTATTCTATTTCGAGCTAATGGTTCTATCATCACTTTTCCTGGTTTTCTTTCTGTTTATGAAGAGGGTCGTGATGATTCAAAAGAGGATGAACATGAAGGATCATTATTGCCCTTATTTGTTATTGGTGAGAAAGTAAAAATACAGGATATCCTTGCCAATCAACATTTTACCGAGCCACCACCACGCTATTCCGAAGCAACTTTGGTTAAAGTGTTGGAAGAATACGACATAGGTCGTCCTTCGACTTATGCATCGATTATTCATACCTTGCAACAACGTGAATACGTAATTGTTGATAAGAAGAGGTTTTTTCCCACTGATGTGGCTCGTATTGTGAATCGCTTTCTCACCGGTTATTTCACTCGTTATGTGGATTATAAATTCACTGCACAACTTGAAGACACGCTTGACGCGATTGCTCGCGGCGAGAAAGAATGGATTCCCGTTTTAGAAGCTTTCTGGGCTCCGTTTGTTCAACAAATTCAAACGACTGATGAACAAGTACAACGTAAAGATGTAACCTCTGAAGTTTTGGATGAAAAATGTCCTAAATGTGAAAAACCATTGTCAATCAGATTGGGCAAACGAGGTCGTTTTATAGGATGTACTGGCTATCCTGATTGTGACTATACCCAAGACATTGGTGGCCAAGATGCTGAAAAAAATGAACCAGAAGAAGTTGAGGGCAGATTATGTCCTTTATGCTCGAGTCCTTTGCATATCAAAACAGGCAAGTATGGTCGCTTTATCGGTTGCAGTAGTTACCC
>NZ_JBAQZB010000121.1:0-27687 GCF_049790535.1 Legionella sp. | reverse complement strand
CTCAAACTCTCTCGTTAATTGATACTCCAAATCAAAAAACCATTGATGAAGTCTCAAAATTCTTGAAAATTACAAGCGATAAGATGGTTAAAACGTTAATTGTAAAAGGTAAAGAGCATCCAATGATTGCTTTGGTTTTACGTGGTGACAATGAATTAAATGAAATAAAAACGATCAAACACCCTTGGGTTTATTCACCGTTACAATTTATCGATGAAGAAACCATTATACATAACTTAAAAGCACCCATCGGTTCATTAGGACCTATTAATTTACCCATTCCAGTAATTGTTGATTATCATGCTCTGGCTATGGACTCTTTTGTTTGTGGTGCAAACCAAGCTGACAAACATTATCAACATGCTTCCTGGGATAAAGACCTTACTAATTATGATGCGTATGACTTACGCAATGTCAAAGAAGGTGATATAAGCCCTGATGGGAAAGGTATTCTCCACTCTTGCCGTGGCATCGAAGTAGGACATGTTTTTCAGTTAGGTGACAAATACGCTAAAGCAATGAATGCCTCAGTAATTAATGAACAAGGGCAACTAGAAACGATGATGATGGGTTGTTACGGTTTAGGCATAACACGCATCGTTGCGGCAGCAATTGAACAACATCATGATGAACAAGGTATTATCTGGCCTCAAAACATTGCCCCATTTCAAGTAGTAATTATTCCGCTTAATGCTCATAAATCTCAAACAGTTAAAATCCAAGCTGATACCTTGTATCAACAATTTTTGAATGCAGGGATTGATGTATTACTCGACGATCGTAATGAACGAGCTGGTGCTCTTTTTGCTGATCACGATTTAATTGGTATTCCCCATCGTTTAATCGTGAGTGAGAAAACTATTGAACAAAATAGTGTGGAATATAAATTGCGTGCTACAGGAGAAACACGACTGTTAAATTTAAATAATACAGTCGCTGAAATTACAAGAATAATGGAATGAACATCAAATGAAAAAATATTTTCTATTGTTATTTTTATTGATCTTTAATTATAAAATTTTTGCTGCAGGATCATCATTTACTCTTGAGAGTTCTGCCTTTAAATTAAATACATTGATTCCAGATAAATATACGTGTAATGGAGAAGATCTCTCCCCTCCCTTGGTCTGGTACAATGCTCCTCCCAAAACTCAGTCTTTTGTTCTGATTATGCAAGATCCTGATGCATCTAAAGGGGTATGGACGCATTGGATTGTATTTAATATACCAGCTCAAGTAACGCAATTAAAAGCCAACAATCCAATTCCTGAAGGTGCAACGAATGGAAAAAACAGTTGGGGGACGTTAGGTTATCGTGGTCCTTGTCCACCAGTGGGAGCACATCGGTATGTGTTTAAACTTTACGCTTTAGATAATGTATTAGATGTGGCAGAAGTTGCAACTCCTGATGCAATCCTCCAAATAATGACTGGACATGTCCTTGGTAGTGCTGAATTGGTTGGGCTTTATCAAAAAATAACGTCATAACCGTGCACTTTGTAAATAAATGTCGCCTTTGCAAGGTTTGGCGAAGTAACCAGAAAGTTTTAAAATGGTCGTGAAGATTAATTTAAAGAAAATTTAACTAAATACTTCAAAAAATGAAAATTATAATATAGGAACAAATAAATCCTAATCTTATGTTTGCACTCATCAATTATTATTTAGGAACTACCCTTTAATCATAAGTAACCATAAATAATCGTTTAATAAAATACTAAGTCTGTAAGCTAGCACGAAACCTCAGTTGTTCTAATGCACGCTCAAGACGACTCAGCACTCTTTTTTTGCCTAATAAAAACAGTGTTACATCAATAGAAGGCGACATACTGGAACCTGTTACTGCCACACGTAAAGGTTGCGCGATTTTTCCCATATTTATATCGAATTGTGCACAGACATCATTAATACATTCTTGTAATGCATTTTTTTGCCAATTACTAATAGATTTAAAACATTCATGGAGAGCAATTAATGGTTCTAGAATTATAGGACGCAAATGTTTTTTTACTGCAGCTTCATCATACTCAATAGTATCAGTAAAAAAATACATGCTCATCTGACACATTTCTGCTAAGGTCTTACAACGTTCAGCCTGAATGGCAACCAACTCGCTCAAATCAGGACCTTGAGTCAAATCAACGCCTGTTGTTTCAAAATGCAATCGCAATGCTTTAGCGACTTCATCTACGGGATCACTTTTTTGATAATGTTGATTTAACCAATACAATTTATCATAGTTAAAACTCGAAACACCCCGGCTTACATGCTTTAAGTCAAAATCAGCAATCATTTCACCTACACTAAAGATCTCTTGATCCCCATGTGACCAGCCTAAACGTACCAAATAATTTAATAAAGCATGAGGCAAAATACCAAGTTCTTTAAATTGTAATACACTCACAGCACCGTGTCTTTTTGATAAGCGCTTCCCATCCTCACCTAAAATCATAGGTAAATGGGCAAATACAGGAACCGTCGCGTTTAATGCCTGAAACAAATTAATTTGTCTTGGGGTGTTATTGATATGATCATCACCTCGAATTACATGCGTAATCTTCATGTCCAGATCATCAATAACTACTGCAAAGTTATAAGTCGGATGACCATCTGAACGCACTAAAATCAAATCATCTAATTCACTATTATCCACATGAATGTCACCATATACTTCATCAGTAAAAAACACGCTACCTTGTTTGGGATTTTTAAAACGTATTACATAAGGATTATTAGTTAAAGGTAAATTTTTATTACGGCAATGACCATCGTATCGAGGCTTTTCTTTAGCGGCCAATTGACCTTCACGCAAAACTTCCAAGCGCTCTTTACTGCATTCACAACGGTAAGCCTTACCTTCATCTAAAAGTTGCTGTGCTACTTGGTTATATCGTTCATAACGATGAGTTTGATAAAAAGGTCCTTCATCATAATCCATTCCAAGCCACGCCATTCCGTCTAAAATCGCTTGTACAGATTCTTTAGTAGAGCGCTCTTTATCAGTATCTTCTATTCTTAAAATAAACTTGCCTTGATGGTGTTTTGCATAGAGCCAGGAAAATAAGGCCGTACGTACACCACCTACATGTAAAAATCCAGTTGGGCTCGGTGCAAATCGTGTTCTGACAATCATAAACTCTTCCGTTGTAAGGAATAAAATAATCGGGCTATAATAGCCCACTTTCGCGACAACGCAAAGATAAGACTTCGTTACGTGGATTGATCATCAAATCTACTTTTACTGAATTTAGTCTGTCCTAGGAGTCATCTTGAATAGTATTGGTATTAAATATCAACTAAGAATTATTATCTTCATTCCCGCTTTTTTAGTCGCCCTGCTCTTCGCAGTCTTTTACAATGGTCTCTTTGGTAAGGACTTGAAACAACACATGTCGCATCTAGGTGAAGCATATATTCGCCAATTAATCCCTGCAGCACAGTACGCGATGCTTCGTCGTGATAACCGGACATTACAAGGTTTAATTAACGCCTCCACAATTAATCCAGATGTAAAGGCTTTAGCATTTTATACCAGCGATGGACAACTGCTTGCTTATCGAGGGGGAAAACACTCGATTCATAAACTCTTTACACCGCCGGATTTCACAGGAGATTATATTGAAAGCAAACAAATAAATCCGTTCACCATCAGTTTTATAGCCCCTATTACCATCCCTAAATTTAATCTGTACTCCAATACCTCGTTTAACAACATACCTAGCCTTACATTTTTTGATGCTGATGATATTCTTGGTTGGTTGTCTATTGATATTGATACTCGCTTTATGTTAATCAAGCGTTACCAGATGCTGATAGTGACTATTTTTATTACGTTATTTGGTTTACTTGTTGGATTAATCAGCCATTATTTTCTCTCTAAACGTATTTATTTGCCCATTTATCATTTACGCCGCAGTATGAAACAAATTTTAAGGAATGAGTTTGAAACAGAAATAAAGACAGGCAGTAAAGGCGAGTTAGGTATTATTGAAAAAGGATGTTACCACTTACAAAAACAATACTTGGATACTATTAATGATCTCAATCAACATATAGAAATTGCTACAACTGATTTGCAGCAAGGCCTTGAATTTTTAGAAGAAAAAAATATTGAGCTTTCTCTGGAAAAGAAAAAAACAGAAGAAAAAAGTCGACAAAAATCCGAGTTTATTGCCAACATGAGTCATGAAATTCGTACACCGATGAATGGGGTGATTGGTTTTACAAACGTATTACTAGAAAGTAAGCTTGATCCACTACAAATGGATTACGTAAAAACCATTAAAACTTCAGCCCAAGATTTATTAGGAATAATTAATGACATTCTTGATTTTTCCAAAATAGATGCCGGAAAATTACGTCTTGATTGCATCCCTATGAATATTCGTCATTGTATTGATGAGGTTATTACCCTTACTGTACCCAACGCTCATAAAAAAGGAATCGATTTAATTCCTATTACTGATGTTAACGTGCCTAAAACAGTATTAGCGGATCCATTCCGAATTAAACAATCTATCAGTAACTTAGTGACCAATGCCATAAAATTTACCGATCATGGCTATGTTTTAGTACGGACTAAAATAGAACAAGAAACTAATAAAGATTACACCTTCTGCATTACTATTTCTGATACAGGGCATGGTATTTCTCCTGAAGATCAAAACAAATTATTTACTGCCTTTAATCAGGCAGACACGAGCATTACTCGTCGCTATGGAGGTTCTGGACTAGGTTTGGTGATTTGTAAAAAACTTTGTGAGGAAATGCAAGGTCGTCTTAGTATGACCAGTGAATTAAACAAAGGCTCTGCATTTACAGCCCATTTAAAGGTTGAAAAATTAGCCGCTTATGAAGTTGAAAAAAATCAAACACACCGCTTTAGTCATTTAAAAATACTTTGTTTTGATGATAATCCATTACATTTGGAAGCTTTATGTAATGGTTTGGGCTATTGGAAAATAGAGTGTGTTCCTGTTAATTCATTTAATCAACTGCCTTCTGCGCTGGAAAATAATAAAGAATGCCTCATGGCATTTATTAATGTCAACCAGGGTTGCGAACAACAAATAACAAAAATTATCTCGGCACACAATTATTTGCCTTATGTGCTTATGTCTAAATGGCATATTAATGATTATAGTGCTCTCGGAGCTGACGGATTTTTATTTAAGCCAATCAGCATTCAGAAACTTCAGGATATTATTGAACTCTTCAGCAATGAACAGAATATGGAAAAACAGGACAATCACGAAGTAAATGAATTAAGAGAACAATTACGCATTATGCATCCAAATCTTCTGATTGCCGAAGATAATCCGGTAAATAAAATGCTTTTAGATTCTCTATTGGGTACTCATTCAAACATCCTTGCTGTAGATGATGGAGAAATGGCCGTAGCTGCTTGTAATAAGCATAAATACGATATTATTTTGCTTGACTTGCACATGCCAAAATTAAATGGATTGGAGGCAGCACGCCTAATTTGTCAAAACTCCCAAATGAATAGGAATACTCCTATTGTTTTAATTAGCGCAAATACCAGCGATGTGAACAATATTGATCTAAAAAAATCCGGAGTAGATTATTGTCTGCAAAAACCAATTGATGAAAAACAATTACTTACACAAATACTATGCATAACTAATAAAGTGAAACATGCCGCTATAGATTGGCCATTATGCGTACAAAAAGTTTCTGGAAATCAAGAACTTGCAGCAGCTTTTTTGATGCAATTTATTGAAGAATTACATAAAAATCGTGAAGAATTTATCCAACTAATGCATGAAAAGAATATTAAAAAACTTGGAGAAGCTGCTCATAAACTTCAAGGTGCTTGTTGTTTTTCTGGGGTGCCGACCTTACAGAAAAATGTAATTCAGATTGAAAAAATGGCTGCTCGTTCTGCTTCAATTGAAGAGTTAGTGATCCCTTTTGCAGAGTTAATCCAAAGTATTGATACAGTAATTAATGAATATGAAAATCAACCTGAAAAAAAATTAGGGTCTATTAACAGCGCTTTCTTTGCGAACTCGTGTTGATTTTTGTTAGATCGTAAACTGTTAACAAACTCAAATACAACGGAGAAAAAATGACTGTAAAAAATGCAATATATGCACAATCAGGCGGTGTAACCGCTGTTATTAATGCCTCAGCCTGTGCTGTAATTCAAACTGCCAAGTTATATCCTCAACACATTGGAACAATATACGCGGCTAAAAATGGAATTATTGGTGCACTGAATGAAGAGTTAATTGATACATCTCTTGAATGCGATACCGATATCGCTAAGTTAATGCAAACACCTTCTGGTGCTTTCGGTTCATGTCGCTATAAATTAAAAAAAGATGGTAATGAATACAAACGCTTAATCGAAGTATTCAAAGCTCATAATATTGGCTATTTTTTCTATAATGGTGGTGGCGATTCACAGGATACTGCTCATAAAGTATCCCAGTTAGGCGCAACTATGGGTTACCCAATTACCTGTATAGGAATACCCAAGACTGTTGATAATGATTTACCTTTTACTGATGCTAGCCCCGGATTTGGTTCTGTTGCCAAATATATAGCCATTTCTACTAAAGAAGCTGGTTTTGATGTTGCATCAATGGCAGCCTCTTCAACCAAAGTATTTATCTTAGAAGTCATGGGACGTCATGCGGGATGGATTGCTGCTGCAAGTGGATTAGCCAGCCAAAACGAAGGCGAACCACCACACATTATTTTATTGCCTGAAATACCTTTTGATTCTGCACTGTTTATCAGCAAAGTAGACCAGTGTGTTCAAACTTACGGTTATTGTGTTGTGGTAGTTTCAGAAGGTATTCGTACTCATGAAGGCAAGTTTTTAAGTGATGCCGGTTTACGTGATGCTTTTGGTCATGCACAATTAGGAGGTGTTGCACCCATTATTGCTCAATTAATTAAATCAGAACTTGGATATAAATACCACTGGGCAGTAGCCGATTATCTGCAACGTGCCGCACGACATATCGCCTCTAAGGTTGATTTAGAACAAGCTTATGCTTTAGGTAAAGCAGCCGTGGATTTTGCGGTAAAGGGTCATAACGCCATTATGCCAATTATTGTCCGCGAACACGATGAACCTTATAAATGGTCAATAAGTCATGTACCTTTAGCCGATGTAGCGAATCAGGAAAAATCTATGCCAGCAGAATATATTGCACCAGATGGTATGGGGATTACTGATGCGTGCAGGCGTTACTTGTCCCCTTTGATTCAAGGAGAAGCTTATCCTAATTATGTGAATGGGTTGCCTGATTATGTGCGATTAAAGAATCAATTGGTGGTTAAGAAACTATAATACTTAGAAAAAGAAGTTGAAAAACATTAAAGTTCTCTGTACCCTAGCCCCTTTTATGGTAAGTCCTTTAGAATTAGAAGGTGGATAGCAACTCGAATGGAAATCGGCTGTGTGCTTATTAACTGGCATTTTATTTGCATGATTTTCCACATAATATAAACATCAGGAGCACAGCATGAAACAAAAAGGCTTTACATTAATTGAATTAATGATTGTAATAGCAATTATCGGTGTTCTCGCTGCAATTGCCATTCCTGCCTATCAGGATTACATTGTTAGAGCTCGAGTTACTGAAGGATTAAGTCTTGCTTCTTCAGCACAAACTATTATTTCTGAAAATGCCATGACTGGAAATGCTGATCTGAGCATGGGCTGGACCCCTCCAGCACCAACTTCAATAGTAGAAAATATCTCCGTTTCTCGAGAAACCGGGGTTGTGTCAATTAATTATACTGCACTTGCGCAAAACATCGTGCTTACTATGACGCCAAAATCTCATGGAGCAGCATTGGTTGCCGGTACACCCCCAACCGATCCAATTGTTTGGATTTGTGCTGTAACTGAAGCGAATAATGATCGATATGTTCCTGCAAGTTGCAGAATATAATATACTAAATATTATTGTAAAAGCTGCTTTTAGCAGCTTTTTCGTGTTTAATTTAATTATAAGTGTAAAGAATGTCTCGTAAAGAACGTATAGAAAAGCTTTTAAGCATGGAAATAAATTTAGTTTATTTGAGTGTTGAAGATGAATCAGCAAATCATCATGTCCCTCAAGGTGCAGAGACTCATTTTAAAGTGACCGTGGTGTCTTCACAGTTTCTTGAGTTGACTCGCATAGCACGACACAGGCTATTAAATAATTTACTCAACAAAGAATTTGAACTTGGATTGCATGCATTGAGCATGCATTTATATACCCCTGCTGAATGGGAAAAAAATAAAACTATTTTGTCTTCCCCTGTCTGTCGAAATGGGTATGAAAATAAATAAAACGCGCGTATAAATATAAATTAGGATCTGTTGGCAAGTCTACTATCTTAGCCAAAATGCCAACAAACCCTGGTAACGCTAATATTAACTAACCAATCTAACGAACTCAATGAAACACTGGTCCTCTCAAAAAATATCTGTATTTGCATTAATCTTACTCATCACTGGAGCAATTGACAGCATTAGGAATTTACCTGGCACTGCATTATTTGGCTCATCATTAATATTCTTTTTTATTTTTTCAGCTCTTGTCTTTCTAATCCCTGTAGCCTTAGTTTCGGCAGAGCTCTCTTCAACCTGGTCTGATGAAGAAGGGGGAATATATAGTTGGGTTAATCATGCCTATGGTGAGAATGTCGCTTTTTTTACCATTTGGTTGCAATGGATCAATACTTTGGTTTGGTATCCAACTATTTTATCGTTTATTGCGGGAGCTTTAGCCTATCTAGTTAATCCTGAGTTAGCGCAAAATAAATATTATTTAATTACTGTAATCCTTACCATATTTTGGTCTTTAACCTTCCTTGGACTTTCGGGATTACGTACATCAGCAAATTTTGCCGGTCTTTGCGCAATATTAGGAATGATCATTCCTATGGGATTTATTATTATTCTTGCTATTATTTGGATAATAAATGGTAATCCAATAGCAATTGACTTAAGTCCTTCCAACTTACTACCTCACTGGAAAAACAGTCAATCCTGGGTATCATTAACCGCAATTATGACCTCCTTTCTTGGTATGGAACTCGCAGCAGTTCATGTACGTAATGTAAAAGATCCACAAACAAATTTTCCACGCGCAATGTTTTTCTCAGTATTGCTCATCTTAACCACAATGATCTTCGGTTCTTTAGCCATTGCTTTTGTCTTACCTAAAGAACAAATTAGCCTGGTAGACGGGGTAATGCAGGCCTTTGACAACTTTTTCCACGCCTATCATCTCACCTGGTGCATGCCTATTTTAATTTTTCTCTTATTGTTAGGTAGCTTAGGCAGCATGATTAACTGGATTATTTCCCCAGCTAAAGGGCTATTAATGGCCGCAAATCATCACTTTTTACCCGAGTTCATGTGCCAATTAAATAAAAAAGAGGTTGCATCACGAATTTTAATTATGCAGGCAATTTTAGTTACTCTACTATGCAGTGCTTTTCTCTTGTTTCCCAGCGTAAACGCCATTTATTGGTTGTTTACTGATTTAAGTACGGAGCTGTACATTATGATGTATGTTTTGATGTTTATTGCAGCCTGGAAATTAAAAGGAAAATTTTCTCACCGAACACGCCCTTTTGCCATACCCGGTGGGAAAATGGGTTATTATCTTACGTGTTTTTTCGGTCTATGCGGTTGCTTTATAACGTTAATCGTCGGATTTATCCCACCCGTTGAATTCATGAATTTTGGCAGTGCCTCTCATTTTCGTATGATATTTTCTTTAGGAATATTTTTGATGATGTTTCCTGCTTTATTACTTTATTGGCGTAAAAAATTGATAACAAGATAAATGACATGATTAGGTTTTTTCTTATTAAAATATAAGGGATTGTTTTTTAAGGATTTTTTTGTTATAGTGCTCGTGTTTTTAGACGCCATTGAGTTAAAATTATGCGATTTGAAAGCCACGAATTGGATTTTATTAAGTTAACAAGGGAAGAAATTCATACCCTCCTCCAACAACATTCTTTGACTTTAACAATAGATGAAGCGTTAACACTGCAGTGTTGCATCTTAAAACGTCCGCCTACTCTTGCTGAATGTGTACTTTGGTCCATTCAAGGATCAGAACATTGCTCCTATAAAAGCACAAAACAAATTCTTAAAACACTTACTACTGAAAGTCCTAACGTAATTTTAGGTGCAAAGGAAGATGCCGGTATTGTATCCGTGGCAGTAGATAACCAAGGCAAACACTATGGTATTGTTATCAGCCATGAATCCCATAATCATCCTTCACAAGTGCTTCCTTTCGAGGGGGCAGCAACCAGTATTGGTGGTAATGTTCGTGATGTTTGTTGTATGGGCGCAGAGGTCATTGCTATTGCTAATGGACTTCGTTTTGGTGAGATTTCACGCTCAAAAACTCATTGGATTCACGAAGGAGTTGTTGCAGGCATAGGAAGTTATGGTAATGCTATTGGTGTTCCAAACATTGCAGGCGATCTCTATTATGATGCGGCCTATAATGATAATTGTCTGGTTACCGTAGTTACATTAGGTATTGTGCAGAAGGATGACGTTATTCACTCCTATGCCCCAAAAAATGCAAAAAATCACGTATTCATTCTCGTGGGCAAGGCAACGGACAATAGTGGGTTTGGTGGTGCTAGCTTTGCTTCAACCTCCTTCCACGATGAAAATCTATCGCAAAATAAAGGAGCAATCCAGGAGCCAAATGCATTTTTAAAATGTCACTTATTGAAAGCAAATTATGCATTATTTGCGAAGCTTAAAAAATTAAACGGCATCAATCAAGTTGCTTTTAAAGATCTTGGCGCTGGCGGCATTGCCTGTGCTACAGTAGAACTCGCACATGCTGGAGGTTATGGCGCTGAGATCGATTTAGATTATGTACCTATCAGCATGCAGGACTTACCCTCTTATATAGTACTCTGTTCCGAAACGCAAGAACGCTTCATGTGGTTAGTACCGCCTGAATGGGTCGAAATGGTACTTAGCCATTACAACGAAGAGTTTGCGCTCCCCGATATCTCCTTTGGAGCCGGCGCAACAGTTATTGGAAAAATTCGTACAGATGGTCACTATGTTGTTCATTCAGAGGGACAATGCATTGTTGATGCGTGTGCCGAAGACATCACAAAAGGGATTGTCAAGGATTGGCCAAGCATCCCTGTTGATTTTCAAGGCAGAGAGCCTGAACTTGAAGTTGATAATTATCAAGATATTTTATTGCAGCTACTCGCACATGAAAATATTGCATCACGCGCTCCTTTGTTTGAAACCTACGATAAACAAGTGCAAGGAAGAACACATATTGAAGCAGGAGAAGCGGATGCTGGGGTGTTACAACCATTTAATGAAGCAAAATATCCTGAAGAAATACGTCAGACAGGGATTATGTTATCTCTGGATCAAAACCCGCGTTATAATAAAATTAGTGCTTATTGGGGGGCAGTGAATGCGGTGGTGGAATCAGCACGTAATGTTGCATCAACAGGTGCACTACCACAGGCTATTACTGATTGTTTATGTTTTGGCAATCCTGAAAAACCTGAACAAATGTGGCATATCCGCGAAGCAGTACGCGGCATTGTAGATGCCTGTACAGCCATCGGACTAAAAGAGTTCCCTAATGCGCCGTTGCCTGTAATAGCTGGCAATGTGTCCCTTTATAATGAATCTGTTAACGGTACCATTCCCCCTAGCCCAATGATTGCTTGTTTGGGGAGTATACCTAATGTTGCGTGTGCAATTACGCCAGATCTACAGCAAGTGGGTAGTTTGTTACTCCTTATTGGAGAACGAAAAAACGAATGTGGCGGTAGTGTTTACTATCAATTACATCATGAATTAGGAGTGGAATTACCTAAGCCAGAACTGAATTCTATTGCAGCAGAAATCCATGCGGTAACCGATGTGATCCGACAAGGCCTCATTCTGGCTGCACATGATATCTCTGATGGAGGCATTGCAGTCACCTTAGCTGAAATGTGTTTTAAAAATAGCATAGGGATGGATGTGAACATACCGGGCAAGTTATCTGATGATAAATTGTTATTCAGTGAAAGCGGCGGTTTTGTGCTCGAAGTGGCAAAAAAATACTTGCCAGCATTAGATGCCCTCTTAACACAATATCATGTGCCCTTTTGGATCATTGGTGAGACGATTAGTGCACCACGTTTAATGATGCAAGGATTAATTAACTTATCTCTTGCGGAAGCCAAACAGGCCTGGGAATGCGGACTTAGGGAGAAATTATGCTAGATATTATCGATTACAAAGCGGCAGGAGTTGATATACAGGCAGGTAACAAGGCCGTGAGGCGCATTAAAAAAGTAGTCGAAAAAACATTTTCACCCCAAGTCTTAACTGAAATTGGTGGCTTTGCTTCATTATATGATTTAAAAAATTTGCTTGAAGATTACCAACATCCTGTTCTTGTGCAAAGTATTGATGGTGTGGGAACTAAAGCTATACTTGCCCGTCAAATGAATCGATTCGATACAATTGGTATCGACGCAGTAAGTGCCACTGCCAATGATATCGTAGTGCTCGGAGCAAAACCATTAACACTGCTTGATTATATTGCCAACGATAAGCTGTGCCCAGATGTGGTCGAGCAAATTATCGAAGGCATGGCCACAGCCTGCTACGAAAATGGAATCTCTTTGGTTGGCGGAGAAACTGCTGAAATGCCCGGTACATATTTGCCTGGTGAACACGATATAGTGGCGGTAATAACAGGAGTTGTCGACAAAGACAAGGTTATTTTGGGAAAAAATATTGTCCCAGGTGATGTTGTTTTAGGATTAAGTTCAAGTGGCTTACATACCAATGGCTATTCTCTCGCACGAAAGTTATTTTTTGAAATAGGTAAATATACGGTAGATTCTTGGCATCCTGAGCTTAACAACACGATTGGGGAAACGTTGCTAAAACCTCATCTCAATTACACAAAACCAATATTACATTTGCTTCAAAACAAGATTGAAATCAAGGGAATGGTTCATGTTACTGGAGGCGGTTTCCAGGAGAATATTCCCCGTATTTTGCCTGAAAAATGCGCTGTTGAAATTAAACGGGCCAGCTGGGATATTCCACCTGTTTTTCTTATGATGCGAGATTTAGGGCGACTCAGTGAAGAAGATCTGTTTTCTACTTTTAATATGGGCATTGGACTCATAATGATAATTGATGAAGACTTAGTTAATGTTGTTCAAAAAACACTCAGTGGATTTTCTGAATTTTCTACTCAAAAAATAGGACATGTAGTTGCCTTTGAAAGACAAAAAGTGAGGATGATTTAACATGTTGATTGCCATCGTCCAATTTCCTGGTTCTAATTGTGAACGTGAAACTATTCTTGCTGTTAAGCGCGCGGGTATGACACCGATTGATTTTTTATGGAATGAATCGTCTCTGAAATTAACAGCTTGTGATGGTTATGTGATTGTCGGTGGGTTTTCATATGAAGATCGTTCTCGTGCAGGTGTACTTGCCGCGATGGATCCTGTGATGCAGATGCTGAAAATGCAAAGTGAATTGGGAAAACCAATACTGGGCATCTGTAATGGAGCACAAATTCTTGTAGAGGCGGGTCTGGTTCCTGGATTAAGCAATAATATAGTCAGCATTGCACTGTCGGATAATAAACGTATCAAGCAAGGAAAGCTCTTAGGCACAGGCTATTACAATGCCTGGATTTACTTGAAATTATCTTTGATGTGTAAACAAAATGCATTTACCAGGCATTTAAACCAAGAAACCATCATGCGTGTCCCCACCGCACATGCTGAGGGACGGTTTATTGTATCAGATAATTTGCTAGCAGTAATTCAAAGCAGAGGATTAGAAGTTTTTCAGTATTGTGATAAAAATGGTATGGTCGTTGACGAGTTTCCAATTAACCCAAATGGGTCGGTCAATAATATCGCTGCGATTAGTAACGAGGCAGGTAATGTATTAGCAATCATGCCACATCCAGAACGGACTACCGCAGGTGATGCTCTATTTAGTTCCATGCGGGATTATATTGCTTGTGGCTATAAACACCAAAAAGAAGTCCTAAAGTATGTTAACCATTCATCATTAAGGTCAAGAGAAAACAAAATAGAACCAAATTCCCAAGAAACTTTACTTGATGCATCTCCAATTTCAACTTCTAGGATCTACAGCAAACCCAAAACGACGCGTGAATTAGTCGTGGAACTCATTATCACCGACAATCATGCTATTTCTGTAGAGTCGATACTTCATAAGCAAGGAATTCCCGTCACGATTAAACGACAAATACATTGGGAAATTTGTTGTAACTCACGTTCAGTTTGGCATCAAATTCAAGCCAGTGGTTTGTTATTCAATGACAAGAAAGAATTACCAGTAAACCCTAAAGATTTTAAGTTATCACACAAGTCATTATTAATACGAGCCAAAGATGATTTGATTGGTTTGCAAAAAATGCAAAAGTTAAAACGTTATGTTACAGAAAATGGCATTAGTGCTCTCCGCTACGGAATATTATGGCATATTAGTGCTCCTGAAGATCGTCTGGACGTACTTACTGAACAGGTTAAAAACTCACATATTCTATTTAATCCTTCTTCTCATGAGTGTTATTACTATGCATGATTATACCCAACTTATCCAAAATGCCATGTCGCACTGTTTGATTGAAACAGATTTAACCATCGGTTCAAAATATCGCGGTAAAGTACGTGATGTGTATGATTTAGGTGATACCTTAATGTTAATTACTACAGATAGACAAAGTGCTTTTGATCGGGTATTGGCCTCTATTCCTTATAAAGGACAGGTACTTAATCTCATTAGCGCCTGGTGGTTTAAAAAAACACGCCATATTATACCCAATCATCTGATTAGCACCCCAGATCCGAATGTTATTATTGCCAAAAAATGTACCGTTTTTCCTATAGAATTTGTGGTCAGAAATTATATTACTGGCACGACCAACACGTCGTTATGGACACAGTATCAGAATGGTGTACGTGATTATTGTGGTCATCATTTTCCTGAAGGGCTTAAAAAAAATCAAAAACTCCCCTCTGCCATCTTAACCCCAACCACCAAAGACCCAGTTCATGACAAGGCGATTAGTGAACGAGAAATTATTCAAACACAGTTAATGACTGAAGAAGAATGGAAGGTTGCCTCTTCGGCAGCATTGCGGCTGTTTGAGTTTGGTGTTAAAACCGCAAAACAACATGGACTCATTTTAGTTGACACTAAATATGAAATGGGAAGGGATGCTGACGGTAATATTATGTTAATTGATGAAGTTCATACCCCCGATTCCAGTCGTTATTGGCTTGAAAAGAGTTATGCACAAAGATTTGCAGAAGGACAAGAACCTGAAAATATTGATAAAGAATTTTTGAGGTTATGGTTTGCTGAACAATGTGACCCGTATCAAGATACATTGTTACCAGAAGCGCCAGAAGCGTTGGTAGTTACGCTATCATCGCGATACATACAACTTTATGAATTGATCACTGGCATGATGTTTCCTTTTCCACAAGGAAAATATTCAGTATTAGAACGTATCAAACGTAATATAGATAGGAAGATTGTTCAAGATCTTCCTTGTTAACCCTTAAAAGAAGGACCTAATTTATGTGCGGTATAGTGGGCATTCATAGTCACCAACGGGTAGCTGAAAAACTCTATCAAAGTTTGATTCACTTACAACATCGCGGCCAGGATTCAGCTGGAATACTTACCAGCCACCAACAGTTTGATATGACGCGTGGTTTAGGATTGGTCAGAGAAATTTTTACTGACAGTAACCTTGCCATATTAAACGGCAATATAGGAATTGCTCATGTACGTTATCCTACCTCAGGAGGATATTCTCTTCCGAATGTACAACCCATTTTTATAAATAACCCCCTACGTATCGCGCTAGCGCATAATGGTAATTTGGTCAATGACCGCGAGCTAGCAAGAGAATTAGCTCAAGAAAAAAAACCAGTTAATTCTTTTTTAACTGATTCAGAAGTATTATTGCACTTACTTAATGAATGTATTAATAAATTATCGCCGGTCATAGGAGATGCTTCATCTTATTTTTCAATGCTATGTGATGCTGTTCAAACCATTTTTAACCGAGTACAAGGATCATATTCTGTCGTCTCAGTAATTCAAGGTAAAGGGCTTCTAGCATTCCGTGATCCCCATGGCATCCGTCCCTTACTCCTAGGGGAAAAAATACTCTCTTCAGGAGAAAAAGAATATATTATTGCTTCTGAAACTACGATGTTTTATTCATTAGGGTTTCAATTGGTAGGCGACATTCATGCTGGGGAAATTGTTTTCATCAATCAAGATAATCAGCTCTTTCGTTATAGGATCAGCCACAAACAATTTTCACCGTGCATTTTTGAATACGTTTACTTTGCCCGCCCTGATTCAATAATTAATGGCGTCAATGTACACAATGCTCGTTCTCGCATGGGGGAGCTGCTTGCAAAGCGCTGGAAAGCAATTTATCCCCACTTAATCCCTGATATTGTAATCCCAACACCGTTTACTTCCAATACAGCAACATTGGCTTTTGCTCATGAATTAAAGATTAGATATTGCGAAGGTTTATACAAAAATCCATTTATTGGACGTACATTTATCATGCCCGACACAGAAGATAGGCAACGTCAAATCGGTTTTAAATTAACACCTCAACAAGCAGCAATTGAGGGTAAAAAAGTATTAATTGTTGATGACAGTATTGTTAGAGGAACAACAAGCCAGGAAATTGTTAAAATGGTGCGCGAATTTAATGCGAAAGAGGTGTATTTTGTTTCTTCTTGTCCACCAATCATTAATCCCTGTTTCTACGGTATTGATATTCCTGCATCTGATAAATTAATCGCAGCTAACAAAAGTTTGGAAGAGATTCGCCGTCATTTAAATGTTGATATATTGCTTTATCAGGAGATAAATGATTTATGCAAGGCAGTTGCGGGGGAAGAAGAGCTGGTTAAAACACCTTGCCTAGCATGCATGAATGGTCATTATATTACAGGTGATATCAATCAAAAAAAAATACAGCAGTTAGGAGAAAAACGGCAACAAAATAGAGAGAAATTATGCGAATTTTAATTGTAGGATCAGGTGCAAGAGAACATGCACTATGCAAAACATTGTCCCGCTCCGCTTCCAAACCACTTCTTTTCTGCTGTGCTACCAATCAAAATCCAGGTATTAAACAATTGACGCAACACTATTGGCAAGGAAATATTACTTGTGTGAGGACATTAATCAAGTTAGCTAGTCAATGGAAAATTAATTTAGCCATTATTGGTCCTGAAGCACCACTGGAAATGGGCTTGGTTGATGCATTGGAAGAGGAAGGGATTGCCACTGTCGGCCCAAAGAAAGCCTTGGCACAAATTGAAACAAGTAAACGCTTTACGCGAAATCTTTTAAAAAAATACCATATCCCCGGATCTCCTGAATTTCGTTCGTTTAACGAATTAACTGGAGTTCTCAATTTTTTACACGAATTGGGTCATGGGCGATACGTTATTAAAGCGGATGGGCTGATGAGTGGCAAGGGGGTTAAAGTAGCAGGTGAGCATTTACATTCATTCGAAGAAGCCTATCACTATTGCAATACTTTATTGCGCTTGGGCCAATCAGTGGTCATTGAAGAAAAGTTAATCGGCCAAGAGTTTTCTTATTTAAGTTTTTGTGATGGTGAGCGGTTGATCCCAATGCCATTGGTACAGGATCACAAGCGAGCCTTTGTAAATGATCAAGGTCCAAATACTGGCGGCATGGGCAGTTATTCAGATGCGAACCATAGTCTTCCATTTTTAAGACCCGATGATGTTACTGCCGCTGAAGCAATTAACAATGCAGTGATTCAAGCTTTAAAAGAAGAATGTGGAGAAAAATACCGTGGTATTTTGTATGGAAGTTTTATGGTCTGTCGTGATGGGGTGAAACTCATTGAATACAATGCTCGTTTTGGTGATCCTGAAGCAATCAATATACTGTCCATTTTAGATTCTGATTTAGTTGATGTATGTCAATCTTTAGTACAAGGTCACCTTGATCCAAAACAAGTTCGCTTTAAGCCATTGGCAACAGTTTGTAAATATGCCGTCCCGCTCGGTTATCCGGAAGACACTGTGCAACATAAAAAAGTAGATGTTACAAAAGTTCAAAATAAAGATAATTTATATTTCGCAGCGATTGATGATATTGATGGTGATCTGTATGTAAATAAATCACGCGCATTGGCAGTAGTTGGCTCAGCCCCGACTATTGCTGAGGCTGAATCTATTGCTGAAAAAGAAATAAAACGCATTGAAGGACCCTTATTTCATAGAGAGGACATTGGTACGTCAGCGCTCATTAATAAACGTATACAAATGATGCAAGCACTTTATCAGGAGGTTTATACCTCATGTTAAACCCATTGCGTCTTGCACTATTAGGCTCTTCAAATGGTACGAATATGTTGCATCTTATTGAAGCAATAAAGCAGCAACACGTGAACGCCAGTATTGAAGTGGTACTAAGCAACAAAGCAGATGCACCCATTCTGGCTCGCGCGCGGGATAATAATTTGAAAGCAATATGTTTGGATAATATAAATAAGACACGTGAAACATTCGATACAACATTATCAGAAACTTTGCAAAAATTTAATATCGATCTCATCATTCTCATTGGATATATGCGTATTTTATCACCCCTATTTGTAGCAACCTGGCAGAATAGGATTATTAATGTACATCCTTCTTTGCTGCCTGCTTTTTCCGGAATGATGGATCGAAAGGTTCATGAAGCAGTGCTGGCGGCAGGAGTTAATGAATCAGGATGCACCGTACATTTTGTTACTGAAGTCATAGACTCAGGTCCAATAATCATTCAAAAAACATGTTCTGTTGGGGCTGATGATACGGTTGATACTTTGAAAGCAAAGGTGCAAAGCCTTGAAGGGGAAGCTTTAATTGAAGCTATCCAAAAAATAAAAAAGGTTTACTATGAAAGTAATTATCAAGCGAGCATTAATTTCTGTTGCCAATAAGAAAGGTATTGTGTCTTTTGCTAAATACCTTAATACCTTGGGTGTAACGATTATTTCAACTGGTGGAACGAGCCATTTGCTTAAAGAAGCCAACGTACCGTGTACAGAAGTCGCAGAAATAACCGGTTTTCCAGAGATGATGTCAGGACGGGTGAAAACTCTGCATCCTAAGATTCACGGGGGTATTTTGGGTTGTAGACAAGAACATGTGGAAGAAGCTTCTTGTCATGACATTAGATGGATTGATTTGGTTGTGGTTAATTTATATCCCTTTGCAGAAATCATAAAACAAAAACAAATACAATTTTCTACAGCCATTGAAAACATTGATATTGGTGGACCAGCAATGATTCGTGCTGCTGCAAAAAACATGAATGACGTTGCTGTTGTGGTTAATCCTGATGATTATGAGGAACTTATTCAACAAATGGGTAATGAATGCAGTCTTACCTTAGAAAATCGCCAAGCATTAGCTCTAAAAGCATTTGAGTATACAGCCCATTATGATGCAACGATTCACCATTACTTATGTGCTACTGTTAAAAATACTGAAGAGCTGTTCCCTGAGCGACTTTTGTTTCCTTTAAGCAAAGTCAAAGAATTACGTTATGGTGAAAATCCAAACCAACGTGCTTGTTCGTATCAGTTTGTAGGAGAACCAAAGGGCATTTTTCGTACAAAACAACTTCAAGGAAAAGAACTTTCTTATAATAACCTTCTTGATACCGATGCAGCCATCAGCTGTATCGAAGAGTTTACAATGCCTACTTGCGTTATTGTGAAACACGCCAATCCTTGCGGTGTGGCAATCGGAGCAAATATCTGTGAAGCGTTTGAACGAGCTTTGGATACCGATAAGTTATCTGCTTTTGGTGGTATTATAGCTCTCAACAGGATTTGCACTGAAAAAACTGCGTATGCTATTACCCAAAGTTTTTTTGAAGTGTTGTTGGCACCTGGTTTTTCCAAAGAAGCAAAGGCTATTTTGTCGCAAAAAATCAACCTGAGAGTGATTGAGCTATCGGATGCTCCCAATTTTCACGATCGAGAATATCGTTCAATAACGGGAGGAATTTTAATACAAGTTGCAAACAAAGTTACGCCTGCTGATATGTCTTATCGTGTGGTCACACGTCAAAAGCCTTCAAAAGAAATAATGGATGAACTATTTTTTGCCTGGCGCATTGTAAAACATATCAAATCAAATGCTATTTTGATTGCTAAAAATTATCAAGCAATTGGTATAGGGGGAGGTCAGGTTTCCCGTATTGATGCCGTAGACATTGCGGTCAGGAAAGCCAGTGATCGACTCGACAATGCAGTACTTGCTTCCGATGCATTTTTCCCTTTTCGAGACAGTATCGATCACATCTCTACTACAGGTATTATGGCCATTATTCAGCCTGGCGGATCGTTGAGAGATCAAGAAATCATTAATGCATGTGATGAGCATGGTATCGTTATGGTAATGAGTGGAGTGCGGTGTTTTAAACATTAAAATTAAGTAGGAGATTATATGAAACCAATTGTAAGTATTATTTTAGGTTCAAAATCGGATTGGCCGGTGATGGAGCATGCTAGTCATACATTAACGTCTTTAAATATTTCGCACGACTCACGTGTGTTATCTGCTCACCGAACACCAGATGCTCTTTTAAATTATGTTCTATCTATGGAAGAATGCGGTGTTAAAATTTTTATTGCAGCCGCAGGCGGTGCCGCACATTTACCAGGAGTAATTGCTTCAAGCACGCTGTTACCGGTGATTGGTGTACCTATGACTTCCGCTTTAAATGGGTTAGATTCTTTATTATCTATCGTCCAAATGCCTAGTGGCATTCCGGTTGCCACCATGGCTATTGGTAAAGCGGGGGCCGTGAATGCAGCACTTTATGCAGCCAGCATGCTTAGCTTGACATCTCCCGAATACCGTAAGCTCATAAAAAAGTATCGTGAAGATCAAGCACAAATAATTGTGGATACTCTTTTATAATTTATCTTTTTCTTCTATTGAAATAACCCGTGCTTCATGCTCCAGCATCACGGGTATGTCATCATGTATTGGGAAAGCCAAGCGATCGAATTTACAAATAAGCTCTTGTTTTTTAATAGTTAACTTTCCTTTACATAAAGGACAGACCAATATTTCCAATAATCTTTTATCCACAAAATCTCCTCAAATTCTCTCGGAAAAGACACTAAACCTTCGCAAGTTTTTTATAGTTCAACTGCCTTTTCTCTGCTCATAGGTTACTTGGTTACGCACATAAACTGGACGCGCATCCGCTACAGTAACGGGTTGTATTGCTGTTGCCTTTACTAATTCAATCATTGCTGCAGCATTAGGATATAGTGTTAACTGCTTAATAATCTGCGCTCTTAGTGCTTGTGAAAAACCACCGCAATATTCCTTTACTCCAACTCCAGCAAGCACCATAGGTTGCTTTTCAGGTAAAGCAATATCTGGTACCGCATTAACATTTTCTTCAGCTGTGAATTGCCCCTGTGGATAGTATGCCCAATACATTTCTTGCATGCGTGCGTCCAATACTGCTAATAAAGGTTTATCACGCAAAGTCTCTTGTTTGCGGACAACCCAAGCTATGGCAGCTAAACTACTTACAGGAATTAAATTTAAATCATGAGCATAAGCCAAACCTTTTGCAATGCTGCATGCAATACGTAGCCCAGTAAAACTTCCTGGGCCGCAACCAAAAACAATAGCATCCAGTTGATTTATTCGCATACCAGTATCACCCATTAACTCATCAATCATGGGTAACAAAAGCTGTGCGTGGGTTCTTTGACTACCCTGCTCTTTATGGAACAGTTCGTCTCCACAAGATAAAGCCACGCTGGCTAATTCAGTAGATGTATCAATCGCTAACAGGTTCATAATCCAATGCCAACTCTCTAATAAACTTTAAAACGTTCCCTTCATCACGGGTTTTCGATAATTTCGGTAAACTGGCCAATATACGCTGACCATATTCTCTGCTGGTAAGACGTGGATCAGCAATGATCAATACTCCTTTATCTGTATCATCACGGATTAAACGACCCACCCCTTGTTTCAGTGCAATTACCGCATTAGGTAAGGACAGCTCATCAAAACCTGATAACCCTTTTTCCTTCAAATAAGCCATTTTACCACGGATTACCGGATCTGCTGGATTTGCAAAAGGTAATTTATCAATAATAACACAGGAAAGAGCATCTCCCTTAACGTCTACACCTTCCCAAAACGTAGCTGTACCTAATAAAACAGCATTTCCCAATTGTCTGAAACGCTCTAACAAAATTGATTTTGCCTCAGTTCCCTGAATTAACAATGGGTAGTTTAAAATCCCATCCAACATGTGAGCAACTTGCTTTAAGGCTTTATGACTAGTAAACAAAAAGAAACAACGTCCCTCAAAAGCATCAATTATAGGCACTACCCGTTTTAACATTAATTCATAATAGGCCAAATTCTTAGGGTCAGGTAAGCCACGAGGGAAATAAAGTAAGGCTTGTTTCTGATAATCAAAAGGACTGGGCAAAAACAAAGTCTTAGCTTCATTAAGTCCCAATGGTTCACAAAAACATGCAAACGACCCTGCCATCGTTAAAGTTGCTGAAGTAAACACATAAGTACAAACCTGACGTTTTAACAATTCACTAAAAGATTCTGCAACAGCATAGGGTGTGGCATGGAACACCAACGTATGTTTAAACCGTTCCAACCAACGAATTTTATCGTTATTATCTTCAGAGAAAAATAAGAGTATTTTGGCAAACTCTTCCAGACGCTCTTTACAGCGAACAAGACCGGGAACTGCAGCAATAATCTCTTCGTCAAAACATTGGAGGAGTTCATCATGTACATTGAGCCAGTCCTCGCATACGCTCATAAACGTTTTATTGCGTTGAATTTCATTCCAGCTTATGCGTTCATCAACAACTGATATACTATTCAATAATCCATCTGTAAGCGTATCCGCCTTGTAACGTATGGCTTTTAAAGGCTGATTGGCAAGATCCAGTGTTGGCCATTCGCTAATGATGTCATCAATCAAATCGCAAAATTGACGTGTGCCAATTCGATCACCATTAAAATGAGTAGCAATTTCTGCAATTTGATGGGCTTCATCAAAAATAACAATATCAACGCCCGGCAATAACTCTCCAAATCCCTCCTCTTTCAAACGCGAATCGGCAAAAAAAAGATGATGATTAATTACTACTATATCAGCATCCATAGCGCGTTTACGCGCTTTTACTAAAAAGCAAGTAGTGTACTGAGGACAATCCGTTCCTAAGCAATTATCTACAGTTGAAGTGACATAGGACCAAACAGGTGAATCGTCACTGAGTTCGGGTAATTCCGAACGATCGCCCAGTTGCATCTGAGATAATTTACTACGTACATGGGCCACCTCATGAGCACATTGAGGACTTTGAAATTGCCCTTCTTCAGCATATAACGCCACACGATGCTGACAAATATAATTGGCTCTCCCTTTTAGATTCTGAATGCGAGCAGATAAACCTAAAGCACGTACTAGAGTAGGTAAATCTTTTTGATAAAGTTGATCTTGCAGGGTTTTAGTTGCTGTAGAAATCAGCACTTTTTTGCCGCTTAAGAGACAAGGTAACAGGTAAGCGAAAGTCTTCCCTGTTCCAGTCCCTGCTTCAGCTACCAAAGTAGACTTATCCTCAATTGCGGTTGCAATTGCTTCGGCCAAATCGGATTGTGGCGCACGTGCCGAGAATCCAGGAATTGCCGTAGAAAGTCGGCCTTTTTCACTAAGAATATGCCGACATGATTCTGCTAGTGAGGTGATTTCTACCACTCTTTCTGCAAATATTGAAGTTTGTCCTTAACTTCTTCCCAATCTTTTGCGTCAGGTAAGCCATCTTTTTTAGCAGTAATATTAGGCCATTTTTGCGCAAGCTCAGCATTTAATTCTTTAAATTGTTGCTGATCATCAGTTAAATCATCTTCAGAAACAATTGCATTAACCGGACACTCAGGTTCACATAAAGCGCAGTCAATGCACTCGTCCGGATGAATTACTAAAAAATTAGGTCCTTCATAAAAACAGTCTACAGGACACACTTCAACACAATCAGTGTATTTACAACGAATACAACTTTCTGTTACTACAAAAGTCATGTTATACCTATTCAATTTTAAACAAGGAAGATATAGACTATTAAAGCATAAAACAAGCCAATGAAGATAGTATCTCGCTCTTCATTCTCCAAATTTACTCATGCGAAAACAGTTAATGTTATACTTAGCTTTGGCAATTTATCCGCACAAGTAATCTGATCTATATGTATACAGTGATGTGAGCAATTAAAGAGGTGAAAAATGAGCAGAATAGTACATTGTTGTAAATTAAAACAAGATGCCGAAGGCATGTTAAAACCCCCATTCCCTGGCGTTTTAGGCGAACGAATTTTTAATGAAGTTTCCAAACAAGCCTGGGAAATGTGGTTATCACATCAAACCATGCTTATTAATGAATACCGTCTCAATTTAGCAGAACCTAAATCTCGGGATTTTTTAAAAGAAGAAATGCAAAAGTATTTTTTTGGTGAAGGTTCAGCAAAACCCACCGGTTATACTGAAAATTAAACTCTTTTTGATAATTAGAAACACAAATTATTAGCTGAGTTTTATTTTTTTTAAAAAATTTAATTCATTGCTTGACTCAAAACGCATATAGGAGTTTAATACGAACCCATTGGGGCCAGATAGCTCAGTCGGTAGAGCAGAGGATTGAAAATCCTCGTGTCGGTGGTTCGATTCCGCCTCTGGCCACCATGTAAATCGGGTCTTTATCAATTACGCACATCATTCGGCTCTAACCTCAACTTTCATATGTATGCCGTCATGTTCGAGAGAGTCTTGAAACGCTAATGCTATAAAATGTTCTGGTGAATAGCCAAGCAATTCGGCTCTACCCCAAAGAAGGGGGCATTTTAATCTTCCTTTTGACTGCGAAATCAATGAGTTAGTTTAATACTAACTTGATTAAAATGCCCCCTTCTTTGGCTTACTATTACCCATAAATGAAGAAATTGTTAATAATTGTGGTTAATTTTTCAAAATCAAGAAACTAAAAGCCTTTCATGCTTTATTAACCATTTAAAAAACTTAGTTTGTTAGTTCTTTATTAAATTTATTATCGCCTCCGCGTGTTTTTCACTTTCATTAAATTCTCTCGGGAGGTATTCAAATTTTTTTAATGCGGAATTAATTTCATTGAGAATAATGTCTTCATTCTCAAGCTTTATCTTTGGTTGACTGATTTTGATTAGTCCAAAGGCCAAATTTTTTACATCATATTCACATGCTGTTAATTTGTGCTCAAAAAAACTTCAGGGACGTTACCTAATAACGTCTCTGTTCGGTAACATCAATTATAAGGCAACGAATAACCCCTTCGGTAACTTTTTATCAGGATCGGGGCCGGACCTCATTTAAGAAAAGTCTGATTAGTACGATTAATCAGACCTAATAATTTATATTACTCCTGTAATCTCTGAATTAACTCTTTTTCTCTTGCCCGCTCAAGTGCTTCGTGTAACCTTTTCTCAAATATATCCTTAGGAGGAAGCTCTGTAATGAATTGAGAAACTCTAATACCACTTTTCTCTAGTTGTAATAATTCGACTCGTTCGTCCGATTTTTCTGAACAAAGAACTATTCCTATTGGAGGATTTTCTCCAGGTTGCATTTCATACTTTTCTAACCACCGCAGATATAGCTCAATTTGCCCCTTATCCGCAGCTTTGAACTTACCTTTTTTTAATTCTATAGCTACCATACAGCGCAATTTTCTATGGAACATCAATAAATCTATTCTAAAAAAATCACCATCTATTTCGATTACTTTCTGACGTTCTTGAAAAGTAAAGCCCTTACCCATACTTAATAAAAATTCTTCTATGTCATTTAAAATCGCATCTTCCAACGTCCTTTCATCATTTAATACTTCAGAGCTTAAATATGAAAATATATAAGGATCCTGAATAATTAAATCAGGCTCTAATACCTGTGTCTCACGTAATTTTGATATTTCCTTTTCAATAACATTATCAGCTTTCTTAGCAATTGCTGTTCTTTCAAATAACATGTCATCAATTCTTTTTGAGAGTTCTCTTGTACTCCATCTCTCAATACGACACATTTCAGCATAGAACTCTCTTTTTAGCTGATTGCTAATGTTTAATAGAGATACAAAATGAGTCCATTTTAAATGTTGACTTAAAGCTATTACGATTCTCTCTTCAGAAAAAAATCTTTCAAATTGCACGCATCGATGTATAACACGCAAACCAAAACCCTTTCCAAATTTTTTTTGTAACTTGTCTGCTAGATTTTTTATAACGCTGCCGCCGTATTCCGCCCTATTATATTTTAATATATCGTGGTTTATACGTCTTCCTATATGCCAATATAATAATACCCCTGCCCTATTGATTTCATGCAAAGCTCTTTGCTGAGTAACCTCAATCAATTGACTGATATCAGAATATAGCTGTTCTTCATTTATGTTAGAGAGTTCTCTATCCACTTTCTTCCTCAACATTGTGTCTGCGCGCAGACACAATTATATAGTAATTAAGAATAATGTCTGCATGCAGACAAAATTGATAAAGCCAATAACAAAGGTAATAAAATGGGGGTTTTGTTACTGTTATTTTTTACTTTTTGGGGTATACCCTTGTGATATGTGTTAATTTAACCATCCGCTTAATTTAAGCAATTTAATATGCTCAATTTTTTGCATAGTAAAAAATATGAAAACGTGCCATCCCTTTTATTTTGGTGTTTTTAGGAAAAAGGGATCAATTTTATATTGGTGTTGACAACCTTGGTTTTGACGTTATTTTTGACTAACGAGGCTTCAACAATGGTTCAGTTTTATTCACCTTTCTAGTTCATACCTTGCCAGCTCAAGCTGACTTTCCCTAATGCTCACTACCATTGCTCTTTACAACAGCAGCTTAGCCAGCTCCTGTAAAGGGTCTTCCACCATCTTTCATTAGCTTCGCTATGGCACACTGACTTCGTGTCGCACCGATGAATCAGAAATTATCTTCATCGCTGGGTTACGTGGTGGACAACGACTTGGCACTACCAAGAACTTTTGCAATGCTTTATTGATGTTTGTTGGCACAAGCAAGTCACCGTCTACGCGACTGTACTTTCTTGCCTTCATATCAGATCAATATACACCTGTCTGCATGACGGACTGGACGTGGCTGCATAAGGCCTGCAAGTTTGAAGTTTTTATTTGACATAAGACTCCCAATAATGCGCGCGGCACCGTCATCGGGCCGCTGCGACTGCCTGTCGCAGCGGCCGATAATATCAACGGCAAAATCCCCACCAAGCCCATCAAGTGAATTATCAGAAGCAATAACCGGAAAATCCCCAGCGCTATATTTAAATTTATAGGACCTTGCAACATCCTGGTACTGATCCACCACAAAGAATATACTCTGGGCCATCACACATCTATCAATGCCGGGCAAGCGTCTCATTTCAAAACCGATTAATTGCCGCCACACTAAGCGAATCTTGTCATAATTATTACCACTTTCTTGATATAAATTATCCCACTCACAGTCC
>NZ_JBAQZB010000120.1:0-17677 GCF_049790535.1 Legionella sp. | reverse complement strand
GATCAGAACCAAGACTAAGCGCAAACGTCCCATATCTGAGATAAATGTTGTACCTTACATCGATGTGATGTTGGTTTTACTCGTTATATTTATGATTACTGCGCCCATGTTAAGTCAAGGGGTTACTGTGGATTTGCCTAAAGCGGCAAGCCAGACTCTAGCGCCCACAGATAAAGAACCCATTATTGTTTCAGTAAATCAGCAGGGTACTTATTTTCTTAATATTAGTAGTACACCAGCAGATCCTATAGAGCCGCAGGCTTTAGCAGTTCGTGTTGCTGCTGAATTAGAGCTAGCGAAGCAATCAAACCAGAAATTAAATGTTTTAGTTAAAGGTGATCAGGGAGCCATGTACGGTAAGGTTATTCAGGCAATGGCTTTATTAAAGCAAGCAGGTGCGGAGCAAGTAGGATTACTCACTGACTCCGAGCAAGACAAATCAGAAGGTCAAACATGATAAGTACACCCAGTTATGGTAAAGCCTTTTTTTTAGCAATTGGTTTACATCTTTTTTTAATTGTAATGCTTTTATCCGATAATCCAAGCTCACGTCCTGTGTTAATTGCAGAATCTAAAAATTCTCCAGGTATTGATCAGTCTATTGCTGTGACACAGCCTGAAATAGTGAAAGCCATAAGTGTGGATAATAAACAGGTGATGGATACGGTCAATCGCTTAAAACAAGAACGTGAACAACAACAAAAAGCTGAGGTGAACCGGCAACGAGAACTTAATCGTCAGGTTGAAATGGCAAAACAACAACGCGTGTCAGAACAACAGCAGCTTGCTCAACTTAAAGAGGAAGCACATAAGATTGCTATTGCTCGGAAAAAACAGATAGAAGAAGAGAAAAAAAATTTAAAGAAATTAGCCGAGCAAAAAGCATTAGAAGCAAAACATATTGAGGAATTAAAAAAACAGAAAGAAGAGTTGTTAAAACAACAACAATTAGAGGCAAAAAGACTTGAAGATCTCAAGAAAAAGAAACTTGCCGAGAAAATAAAAGCCGATAAATTAAAAACAGAACAAGCACAGGCAGCAGCTCTTGCAAAAGCTGAAATGGAGCGAAAACAAGCTCAAGCTGCAGCCGCGCGTAATGCGGAACAACAAGCGCGAATTGCAGGCATAGTTGATAAGTATAAGGCGCTTATTGTTAATGCCATAGGAAGAAACTGGATCCTTCCTGAAAACGTTGATAGCAGTTTATCAAGCCAATTTAGAATACGTCTTGCTCCCGGTGGCTCAGTATTAGAAGTTACGTTAATACGTAGTAGTGGTGATCCTCTTCTTGATAGATCAGCACAAACAGCTATTTACAAAGCATCACCACTGCCTGTACCTGCAGATGCAAATACATTCAATATGTTTCGCGATATTAGTTTAACCGTTCGTCCAGAACAAGTTAGGGGGTAAAACTCGTGATTAATCGAATTATTACACTGTTTATTATATTGTGTACACAACAAGTTTTTGCTCTTGATTTAGAGTTAACTCAAGGTATTAACTCAGCGTTACCTATTGCAATTAATACATTTGGTTTCGACCGTGCTTCACAGGAAATAGGACAGATTATTGAACATGATTTAAACTTTTCAGGACAATTTAAAATTGTTTCTGGTACACGAGGTCCTCATTCTCAGTCATCTATAAGTACTTTAAAACAATTGGGTGCTGATAGTGTAGTCACTGGGCGTGTTACTCAAGATGGAACTCATTATGAAGTAAGCTTTACTTTAACTGATGCGGTTGCTAATGGCGCAACATTATTGACTAAAACTTATCAAATTAATACGCAGCAATTTAGAGCATTAGCGCATCATATCAGTGATGAAGTGTATGAAAAATTAACTGGTGAACGTGGTATATTTTCTACTCGTATTGCCTATATTTCGGTTCAAAGAGCAATGCGCAGAACCAGTTATTCACTAGAAGTTGCGGATGCTGATGGAAATAATCCACAAAGTTTGCTGATTTCCTCTGAACCAATTATGTCTCCTTCTTGGGCGCCGGATGGTAAGAGTATTTCCTATGTTTCATTTGAGAAAAAACGTGCGCAAATTTTCTCTGTATCTGTGGAAACAGGTCAGCGCCGATTAATTACTAGTTTTCCTGGGATTAACGGCGCTCCGGCCTGGTCACCAGATGGTAGTCAATTAGCTGTGGTTTTATCTAAAAGCGGAACACCCAAAATATATAGTGTTGATATACGCAGCGGAACTATGAGGCAATTAACCTTTGGTGATGCGATTGATACGGAGCCACGTTATGCTCCAGATGGAAAAAGTCTTCTCTTTACTTCAGGTCGAGGTGGTTCACCACAGATCTATCGCTTATCCTTAACAGATGGACAAGTGAGTCGTATAACTTTTGAGGGTAATTACAATGCTCGAGCCTCTTATACTCCAGATATGAAAACTATTGTGATGCTGCATCGTGATGATAAACAATTTAATATTGGCATGCAAAATGTTAGTGGTGGTTCTATTATTAGTTTAACCTTTTCAGGTCATGACGAATCACCTTCTGTGGCACCAAATGGGCGTTTAATACTATATGCAACTCATAATCAAGATAAAGGTGTTTTAGGTATCGTATCTCTTGATGGTCGAATCAGAATGACTCTACCAGCACGTAATGGAGATGTGCAAGAGCCTGCATGGTCTCCTTATTTAGGTTAAAAAGTAACAAATTCTCCAAAAATAAAAAACTCTTCGTTTACTTTTATTTATAACAAAGAGAAGTATATTATTTACAATAATATGGAGTTAATAGTTATTATGATACGGTTTTTCAATACATTAATATTTTATTTTTATGCACTAAACTGTTTCGCATGGAATATGCAAGGCCATCAAGTTATCGCTCAAATCGCCTATGATCATCTGACTCCTCATGCTAAAGAAATGTGTCATAAGTACTTAAATCCACGATCAAAAAAAAATCTTAATGCGAATTTTCTTACAGCATCAATTTGGCTAGATTTGATTAGATTTAAAAATATTCATTGGTATGACACATTTCACTATATTGATATACCTTTTTCTAACGATGGCAGCAACCTTCCCGCTGTAAGAAGTACAAATGCAGTATGGGGAATAAATCATGCCATTTCTATTCTTACGACAAAAAAAGCAAAATTAGTAGACAAAAGATTAGCTTTACTTATTTTAATTCACTTGGTTGGTGATATTCATCAACCTTTGCACGCAGTAACTAAAGTAAGTAATCAGTTACCTAAAGGCGATTTGGGCGGTAATTTATTTCCATTGGGTACTAATGCTGTAGGAAATAATTTGCATAGGTATTGGGATAAGGGCGCTGGTTTTTATACTGGTCATAGCAGAGCTAATCATATTAAAAATAAAGCACTATTATTGGAAGAAAAATTGTCCTGTTCACTTATTAAAATTCAAAAAAATCCTGAGCAATGGGCTAGAGATTCTCATCACTTAGCAGTAAAGCAAGTTTATCAAATAAAGAGGAAAGAAATACCAAGTAAGCGTTACCAATTAAATGCCCAAAATAGTATTCAGAAACAAAGTCTTATTGCTGGATGCCGATTAGCAGCCTTGCTTAATCATATTGCAGAAATTGGTTAAAAATTTTCCTCTATGAGGGGAGTATCAATGCTCCTAGTTTTTATATCTATTAATGATTTTTTTTGAAAACGCAATTTGTAGCATTTGAAAAAAATAGCATCAAGAGTTAAAAACTGACAATAAATAGTTCTGTGCATAGGGGTGCAACCACTCAATTCACTTAATTCTTCCAATATGATGCAACAAATCTAAAATTTCCCATTTTGGGTAACATTACTTAACTCGTATTCTAAAGAAAAACTTGATTAAGTATTTTAAAACTGGCAGTATAGTTTAATCTACGTTTTTTTAATTTATTTATTTTTATCAAATGCTTGCAGGGAATAAGTTATTGTTTCAAATTATTGCCAGTGAAATACCAGCCAATGTGGATTGTATACTCTGCCTTAATGGAAAAGGATCTTTATTCTGTCAAAATCACAATGTTTCTGCATTAAATTTAACTATCCTTGCGATGTCTCTAATCATTTTTATTCGTGTGTAGGAACTGCTAATAAATTGGCATACAGCAGTGCATTATCTTAAAAGGTAGCGATTGTCTTACCTGCTGGAACGGAGCTTGCTTTTATAACATACAGTCTAATTAACAGTATATATTCAGCATATTAATTTAATAAGAGATGTTATTTATTTTATTTTTAATAAATTACTAGGAGGTGGAAATGATGGATTTTAAGCGAGGGACAGTGGGTTTATTGCTGTCGGTATGTTTAGTAACCGGTATTGAGGCAAATACACCTCATGGACGTATGGCAATAGCGGACCCACAACAATCTTTATTGCAGAAAGCGCAATTAATTGGTCCTGTTAAGTCTGATACTGAAATGCAGCTTTTTGTGCAGCTTAAACTAAGAAATCGAGAGCAATTAGAGCAATTAGTAAAAGACCTTTATGATGCTCATAGTCCTAAGTACCAACATTTTTTAACTTCCGATGAATTTAAAGCTGAATATGCCCCAAATACGAATTCTCTTAATGCAGTTAAAGACTATTTTACTTCCATAGGAATGAAAGCACAGGTTTTAGGTAATGGGGTGCAGGTTTTAGGTACTGCTAGGCAGGTAGAGCAAGCGGTGGGAACACAACTTAATAAGTATCATTATCAGCAGAGAACCGTGTATGCAAATGCGACAGTGCCTATGCTACCGGCAGCTATTGCCTCCTTTGTCTCAGACATTCAGGGACTCAATAATTTTATTGATTATAATCAAGCCATCGATAAGCACTTACAACAAACACTTAAAGACGAAGCCCATAAAGCTAATGAAATGAGGTCTTCATCAAAATCTCAACGTTCCTCCTTAGCACCGACTAATAATTCACTCAATGGTCTCACCGGAACTCAATTACGCACTGCCTACAATCTGGCAGCTATTCCTGCGGTAAACAATATGACAATTGATGGCACTGGTCAAATCATTGGAATAGTTCAAGCTTGTGATACATCTTATCTAAATTCACAGATACAAATTGATGCAAATGAATTTAGTGCTGCAAATGGTTTACCGCCGGTACAAATTACTATTATTAACGTAGGGGGCTGGGTTGCTTGCTCCTCAGCATCAACATCACATTATGCGCTCCCTATAGCTCAAGCAATTCAAGGACAACATGCAATGGCACCAAACGCACGTATTATCTTATATTTAGGGTCAACAGATACTACTGCTGCATATCTTGCAGCAGAATCTAAGGCTGTTACTGATAATACAGCTGCGGTTATTTCTAATGGTTGGGGGGGAACGGCGGATAGTACTGTTCCGGGACCTTACGATGCTACATTCCTTCAAGCAATGGCGCAAGGACAGTCTGTTAATTTTCAGTCTGGAAATAATGCAGGGTCTCCAGTAACCTATCCCGGAGATAATACTTATATTACCTCAGTGGGTGGTAGTAGTTTATTTGTAGGGAGTGATGGAAGCTATTCATTTGAAAGCGGTTGGGGATATGGTGTAACTTTTAGTGGTATTTATATAGGTGGCACCACTGGTGGAATAAGCTCTAATTTCCCTGCTCTATCAGCACAAGCAAATGCCATTCAAAACTTTAGTATAGGTAGTTTGGGTACCATTAATCAATATAGTTGTCAGGGGCAAATTTGCCGAGCTGTTCCTGATATCGCGATGCTCGCGGATCAGAATACAGGATTAATCATCTATGGTACGATTCCCTGCTTGCAGTTTTACCCTTATAATCTCCCGTCACCATGTAGCACAGGAAGCACATCTCTTGCGGTACAGTTATTTAGTGGAACACTAACATTAGTGAATCAAGTAAGACAACTTAATGGATTAAGCAGACTGGGTTTGGCAACTCCTTATCTTTATGCTAATAATCTAACCTTATTACAAACCCAGTCATTGAATGTCATTACTCCTCCTCACATGCTAGCACCCGGCTGGATAGTAGGCTATACAGCTCCAGGTTATGATTTTCAAATTAATGCGTTTCAAGCTGCATCTCCGAGCCAACCCACGGAATACGCCCCGTTCAACTACTTGTATACCAACGGTGGCCAAGCCATGGAAGAAAATCAATTTTGGAATGATGTAGTGGGAGTTGGATCACCTAATATTCCCAATTTTGTGAGTACTATGGGAACACTATAACAAATTATTTGGGACGTGGTGGTATTAGCCACCATGATGCCGCTTGGGCAGTTCAGGCTCGCACGCTAATCGTATCAGATACTTTTCAGTAAGGTCTCAATATAACATGGTTTTTCGTCTACTTTGATAAGTTAAAATAAAAAGAGTAAGGTCCATAAACAGATTGTTAATGACGTTTCTTCGTCAAGGCTCAAAATGATGGGATTAAGATTAAAGTAGTGAAGTTCGTTTTAATTCAAATCTTAAGCTTTTTAATGATAAAAGTTGGAGTATGACGTATTATCATCATAATGATAGCCCATTTTTTTGGCACATAAATAATTAATTTTCTTTTCTTTATTCCTTTAATGATGCACGCAGCAACCTTTGATGGATCAGCGAGCTTAAGCCTAGAGTTCTTTAATCTGGCTGTCATTTTGGTATCTGTAGGGCCAGGCTTGATAAGAATTATTCTTACATTGCGGCCATGAAAGCGTTGTTGCATTCCTTGAATATAACGAGCAACTAATTCTTTACCTGCCCCATAAATATAATTTGATTCTCTTCCGCGATCACCAGCAACTGAACCAATAACAGCAATTGTTCCGCCATTTGCATTATCCATAGGTTCTGCAAAAGCTTCTGCAAATAAAATAGGGGAAATTCCATTAATTTCAAGAGCTGCTTTACAATTTAGTAAATCGTGCTGGCATTTTTTTTGCTCAGGTAGGCACCCATGAGCAATCAACACGATATC
The DNA here is from genome assembly GCF_049790535.1 of Legionella sp. GTDB lineage: Bacteria > Pseudomonadota > Gammaproteobacteria > Legionellales > Legionellaceae > Legionella. The sequence goes on along the minus strand of NZ_JBAQZB010000120.1, from coordinate 10,733 downwards.
AGGAATACCTCTGGCACAAATTTCCTGGGTCATATTTTTTATTTCTGTAGGATCTGTAAAATCAGTTAAGATAATGATAGCAACACGATTCTGCGGTGCACGCACTAGCAAATCTTGAGAAATAATTTCTAATTGTTCTGCATTGCGCCCGACCAAAATAATTTCCGTATTTGTCTCTAAGATCCATTCTTTTGCACAAAATTCAGCAATCGTTGATGTTGCCCCAATGATTACAATTTTTTTTCTCATTTTCTATTGTCCCATTAAGCGGCGTGACATGGCAGAAGAAATTCCAGGATCGCGGTAAAGTAAAAACTCTGAAAGTCTTGGATAACCTAATTCAAAAAGATTGCTTGGCATTCGCGCATCTTTTGCGGGATAAATACGTCCACCAGCTTCTTGTACAATTGCATCTAAGCGTTCAAACAATTTGAGTGTTTTCAATCCTTTATTGGGAAAATCCACGGCTAAGGTTACACCGGGTTGCGGAAAACTCAACATCCCTGCTGAATTTTGATTACCGAATGTTTTAAGTAGTGCTAGAAATGATCCTGAATACGAGCGGCCTATTTCTTTGAGCATTGCCTGAGTTGCATTAATCCCAACAGAATATGGAACCATGCTTTGATATTGATAAAAACCTTTGGGACCATATATGCGATTCCATTCTAAAAGAGTGTCAAGTGGATAAAGAAAAGACTGATAATGTTTTATTGAATGACCAAATTGTCTTTTTTTAATATTAAAGTAAGCCCTATTAAATAAATTTAAAGTAAATTTATTCATTAACGAAAAGGGAGATATTATTGGAACAGTCATGCTTCGTTTATAAGGTTTATCTAAGTCGCAATAATCAGTATGATTAGCGCGCATAAAAATCCCACGTCTTAATGAGCAATCCATCCAAGATACTGTATATTCCCAATAATCCTGGGAATTATCAGTCAATTTAAATAATTCATCGAGGTTTGCATAAGGAATTATTTCTGTAGTTAACCAGGGACTCTTAATAGGGCGAAGTTGTATTTCTGCTGTTAGAATAACACCTGTTAGACCTAAACCGCCAACAGTAGCGGCAAACCATTCTTTTTGTTGTTGAGGGCCACATTCAAGAACTTCGCCATTGGTTCTTAACAATTTAATTTTGTGAATATGATTACCAAATGTACCGAACACATGATGGTTTTTGCCATGCACATCATTTGCTATTGCGCCACCTACAGTAACAAATTGAGTGCCTGGAGTTACAGGAAGCATCCAACCTCTTGGGATAACTAGTTTATGAATATCATGCAGCAGAATACCTGCTTCACACACGAGCCGCCCTGAGTATTCGTCAAAACTAATAAAATGATTCAGGCCGGTAGTTTTCCAAAGAATTCCACCAGGATTTAAGCATACGTCTCCATAACTACGCCCCATTCCATAAGCTAGCCCGGGTTTATTATTATGAAGCATCCTACTTACATCATTGCGATTAGTGAGGGATAGTACATCATGCTTTGATGATTCAAGCCTTCCCCATGAAGAAATAGTTACCATGGTACCTTTGCACCAATAACTACGGTGAATACAATCTTAACTGGTATGAGCATAGAAATGCAAACAATTTTATGCGAACACAGGATATCTAAGCAAAAAAATCTCTTTTTCTGCTTGCGTTACAAGATCAATAGGATATTATTACTAATAATTAGAAAAAGCTCGATTCAATCTTTTTTAATCAGATTTTGCCACTTAGATTTTGAAGGCGACTTAATACAAGGATACTCGCTCCATGCGTTTTCTGTCCCTTATAATTGGATGCCTTTTTATGACTAGTATTTCCTCTGCTGAGAATCTTAATGTAAATGCCTACAATTTTTCATTCCATACCTTAATAGGGCATCATCTTATGTCCCTTGATTCTTTTCGGGGTAACGTGTTAATCATTGTAAATACAGCTTCTAAATGTGGATTTACTTCGCAATATGCAAAATTAGAAAAACTCTATGAGACTTATAAAGCGAGAGGCCTTGTTATAATAGGGGTACCATCGAATGATTTTGGTAGTCAAGAACCTGGCACTAATCAAGAAATTGCAAATTTTTGTCACGTTAATTATGGTGTTTCATTTCCCATGACGTCAAAAGAAGTTGTCTCTGGAAAAAATGCTCATCTATTTTATCTTTGGGCAAAACAAAAATTAGGATTTGGTACGGCACCCAAATGGAATTTTCATAAATATTTGATAAATCGTGACGGAAAGTTAATCGATTATTTCTATTCTACTACCTCTCCTGATGCGCCCCGATTTATTAAGTCACTTGAGAAAGCATTGGACGAAAAGAATTAAAAATTAATTAAACACGCGTGCAGCAGCACAAGTTTAAAATTGCTTGTTTCACTGTTAACTCAAATAGACTTATCGAAAATTAAATTTAATGGCGTATATATTGTCTTAATTTCGTTGCTGTAAGTAATTCGTCTTGAATCGCTATTGCATAAACATCTGGATTTCCTGTTTCATAATTACATAAACTTTCTTGTAATAGAACACCAGGTGTCGTCATTTTACGTAAAATATCATTAGCATTACCGATAGCTTCTACCATAGAGTTTGCAGCAATAGGTGCAATAATAAAACCCCAAGAAGAATCTGTATTAAAATTGCTAAGTTGATACGTAGCATACATTCCATAGACTTCCATAGCCATTGAAACACCTTCTGCTTGGATTGCACTTAGTTCTGGGCATACTTCCCGATTTGCAAAAGCAGTTCCAACAAGAATTAAAGCGCTCGCAAAAGCAGCCAATTTTGCTCTTAGCATTTAGTTTACTCCTGTACTAAATTAATAAAAAAATTTTTACAGCGACTTGTAATGTACAGTAATTAAATTTTTAGTCAACAGAAGCTAATGTTTTTTGGCAAAGAACCATGGGATTAATACGAATAAAATTAAACCACCACCTAAGAATGATTCAAAAATAAATACATTACCTATAGGAATCTGTGATGGAGGAACAAATCCAACAAGTATTACACTGATACAACATAAAATACCTAAACCAGAAAGTGTCCACATCACTTTATTTCCACCAGGAATTTTATATCCTCGTGGTTGATTCGGTTTGCTGTATCTGAGTTTTATAGCAGCAGCAAACATAATGACATATACCAATAAAGCCATTTGCGCACATAAATCACTTAGCATCCAGTAGGCAGCATTAATTGAAGGCAATAGTATAAATACAGTGCTTAAAATAGAAACAATAATTGCTTGTGTAAATAGAATGGCAGTTGGTGCTCCATATTTATTGGTACGTGCAAATCGCACCGGCAATGAACCATCTATGGCAGAAACCAATAGACCTTTTGTGGGACCAATAATCCAGGCCGAAACTCCGCTTAAACCTCCTAGAATGATAAATACCGCAATCACTAAGGTCATCCATGGCATTTGGTACGCTTTAAAAAATATGGAATAGGCATCGATAAGACCGGATACAACACTTAAACTCTCGTTAGGTACTACCACAATAATAGCTAATGAACCTAAAGAAAGGGTAGAGATAATAATGAGGGTTGAATAAAGCAAAGCTCTAGGGTAGTCACGTTGAGGATTTTTTACTTCTTCAGCATGAACTGCAGACATTTCCATACCAATTAAACCAAACAAAACGGCAGCAAATAATGAAATATTTCCTATGGATTCAAAATTAGGAAGCCAAGAAGAAGGGTAATCAACAGCCATAGGTTTGCCTTGAATCGCCCATATTATTGCTAATCCAATGATAAGTAGCATCGGAAGAACCGTACCAATGGTAGCACCAATAATGCTGATAATGCTGGATACTTTCATGCCAAAGCAATTTAATAAGGTAAACAACCAAAAAAGGCCTAACACAGTTCCTAATAAATAAAATTTATTATTGGCTAATTCAGGGGCAATCAAATAAGACAAGGTTGCAGCAATAAAAGCAAGAATAGTTGGATACCAAACTACGTTATAAATCCATTGAAGCCAGATGGTAATAAATCCGATTCTTTTGCCAAAAGCCTCTCTTACCCAAACATAAATGCCTCCTGTATTAGGGTAGGTTGTAGCTAATTCTGCGGCAACAAGGGCAACTGGAATAAAAAAGACAAAGGCTGCAATAATATAATATGATACTAATGATAAACCCAATTTTGCACTGATAGGTAGGGTACGTAAACTATCGACAGCGATTACGTTAATCATTACTAAGGAAAAAACGCTTAAAACTTTTTTTGATGGACTCATCATTAATCCTTAAAGTATCAGTAGTAAAGTGAATGAGATTTCCATAGGTACAACGCTATTTAATTAAGGATTAAGAAAGATAAAAAGCCCATTTACAAAAAAATTCATCGTCAATGAGGAGTTCCGGAGTATAACATTGCGGCTTACAGGAAAACAATAAATTGCTATTGTTTTTCAAAGGAGATTTTAAGTAGGGCCTCTCAGCCCAAACTATATCAGGCGCAGAGATTTCTCAACACATATTGCAAAATGCCACCATTTTTATAATATTCCAACTCATCAACAGTATCGATACGACAAAGTGCTTCAAAATGTTCTACGTTACCATCAGGGTATTCTATAGTTACCGCAACCATTGATCCTGGTGTTAATGATTCAGAAACATCAATGCTGATTCGTTCATCCCCTTTTAAGTTCAGAGTCTTACGTGTTATATTGTGACTGAATTGTAACGGTAAAACACCCATGCCTATTAAGTTAGAGCGGTGAATTCGTTCGAAGCTTTCAGTAATTACTGCTTTCACACCAAGCAAATTAGTTCCTTTTGCCGCCCAATCTCTTGAAGATCCAGTGCCATATTCTTTTCCAGCAATAATAATTAATTCACAATGACGTTGCTGATAAAGCATTGCTGCATCATAAATTGGCATAATTTCATTAGTGGGGATGTAACGAGTAATTCCACCTTCCTGGCCTGGGGTCATTTCGTTACGAATACGGATGTTTGCAAAAGTTCCACGCATCATTACTTCATGATTACCACGGCGTGAACCATAAGAATTAAATTCTTTTTCACTCACTCCTTTGGATTTTAAATACAAACCAGCAGGAGAGTTTGCTTTAATTGAACCCGCAGGAGAAATATGGTCAGTTGTAATGGAGTCACCAAACAAAGCTAATATATAAGCTTGCTTGATTGGCTTAAGTGACTCAGGTCGCTTCTTTAAATTATCGAAGAATGGTGGGTGTTGAATATAGGTTGAGTTAGTATTCCATTCATAAGTTTTACCGTCACTGGTTTTAATTGCTTGCCATTGAGCATCACCCTGAAATACTTCAGCATATTCTTTACGGAACATTTCTCCTGTGACTTTAGCTACTTCAGCGGCAATTTCAGCATTAGTAGGCCAAATATCTTTAAGATAAACGTCATTACCTTGACTGTCTTTACCTATAGGATCTTTGCTTAAATCAGTGCAAGTAGTACCACATAATGCATAAGCCACCACTAATGGAGGAGACGCTAACCAATTTGCTCTAACTTGAGGATGTACGCGGCCTTCAAAATTTCTATTTCCAGATAAAACTGCGGAAGCAACCAGGTCATTGTCACTAATTGTATGAGAAATTGCCTCAGGCAGGGGACCAGAATTACCGATACAGGTTGTACAGCCGTAACCAACCAAGTTAAAACCCAATTGATCCAGGTAAGGTTGTAGACCTGCTTTTTTTAGGTAATCAGTAACTACTTTAGAACCAGGAGCCAAAGAGGATTTAACCCATGGCTTACATTGTAGGCCTTTTTCAATTGCTTTTTTGGCAACTAAACCAGCTGCCATGAGAACGCTTGGATTCGATGTATTAGTACAACTAGTTATTGCTGCGATTACCACATGCCCATGTTTCATTGCAAAATCATGATTTTTTACAGGAAACAAAGTATCTTTTTCCTGTTCTTTACCCGTTTCTTTCAGAAACGCAGAAAATTCAATGGGCAATGTGTTCAAAACTACCTTATCCTGAGGTCGTTTAGGACCAGCAAGAGAAGGTTCGACTGAACCTAAATCAAGTTCTATGGTATCTGTAAATAAAGGATCCACGCTGTCTTTATCGTACCACATGCCTTGAGCTTTAGTGTAGGCTTCAACCAGAGCAATCGTTTGTTTATCACGACCAGTCAACTCAAGATAATGAATAGTTTCTTTATCTACAGGAAAAAATCCACAGGTGGCACCATATTCTGGTGCCATATTTGAAATAGTCGCGCGATCGGCAAGCGGCAAATCGTTCAGACCAGGACCATAGAATTCAACAAATTTACCAACTACTCCCTTCTTTCTCAATATTTGAGTTACAGTAAGTACTAAGTCTGTAGCTGTGATCCCTTCTTTCATTTTACCGTTTAATTTGAAACCGATTACTTCAGGAATTAGCATCGAGACAGGTTGACCCAACATTGCTGCTTCAGCTTCGATACCACCTACGCCCCATCCTAATACACCTAACCCATTAATCATGGTGGTGTGGGAGTCAGTACCCACTAAAGTATCTGGATAAGCATATAATTGACCATCATCACTGCTGGTCCAAACAGTTTTTCCTAAGTATTCTAAATTTACTTGGTGACAGATGCCTGTTCCTGGAGGAACAACCTGAAAATTATTAAACGCTTTTTGACCCCAGCGTAAAAATTCATAACGTTCCTTATTACGCTCCATTTCAATGTCAGTATTAACTTCTATTGAATCCTTAGTACCAAATTTATCAACCATAACCGAGTGGTCAATTACCAAATCAACAGGCGATAATGGAGAAATTTTATCGGGATTACCGCCCATTTTAACTAAAGCAGTGCGCATGGCAGCTAAATCAACAACAGCTGGAACGCCGGTGAAATCTTGCATTAAAACACGAGCGGGTCTAAAAGCGATTTCATGTTGTGATGTTTTAGTCTCTAACCAGTCAGCTATAGCCTCAATGTCTTTAGTAGTGACTGTAGTGTTATCTTCAAAACGTAGTAAATTTTCAAGGAGTACTTTCAGAGAGTAGGGAAGACGGTTGATCCCCTTAAAATGGTTATTTTCAGCTTTTTTTAGGCTATAGTAATTATAGGTTTTCCCATCTACATTCAATTGACACTTTGTTGATAAGCTGTCATGACCTACTTTCATAAAAAACTCCGGAAATTAAAAGCCGAATAATAGCTCAAATTTTATAATTTTTCATGAAATCGTCAATGAAAAGAAGAAAATCAATGTTTGGTACTGGTTACTATAAAAAGCTACCATAAAGATTAGCAAAAAATGATCGATATTGGCATATAATTTTTTATGCTTACTTGTTTCATCACACAGTTGTTTTTTTTGTTATTACATTGTTTCTATCTACTTTACATGAATTATTTGGGGTTACTCTATGGATAAGAAAATAATTTTAATTACTGGTTGTTCCACGGGTATTGGATATGCTGCTGCCTTAGCTCTGAAAAAGAGGGGCCATAAAGTAATCGCTTCGTGTAGGAAAAAAGAGGATATGCAAAAGCTTATTACTTTAGGATTAGATACCGCTCTTTTGGATGTGAGCAATTCTGCTTCAATTCATACGGCGTTCGCTGACGTATTAGCCAAAACTAATGGACGCTTGGATATCTTAATTAACAATGCAGGCTATGGACAGGCCGGTGCGTTAGAGGACATTACTCGGGAGGTATTACGCCAGCAATTTGAAACCAACGTTTTTGGCTTGTTAGAGCTTAGTACACTTGCCATTCCGGTGATGCGTCAGCAAGGACAAGGTCGAATAATTAATGTAAGTTCAATTCTTGGTGTAATTAGTCTGCCATTTCGAGGTGCATACAATGCATCAAAATACGCTGTAGAAGGTTTAAGCGATACGTTAAGATTGGAGTTAAAGTCTTCTGGTATTAACGTAATTACCATTGAACCAGGTCCGATAAATAGTTGTTTTAGAGATAATTGTGTTGAGGGCTCATTGAGTGTTATCAATATGCAAGACAGTCATTTCAATAAACAATATATGGCGATGCTTTCAACATATAAGCATACTGATACTGATTCATTTTTTACCAAAAAACCTCAGGCAGTGATTAAGAAATTAATCCACGCAATTGAGGCTAAAAATCCACAAGCAAAATATCCTGTGACACTACCAGCACATGTATTAATTTTTTTTAAACGTATTTTAAGTACTAAAATGCTTGATAAGTTATTTTTATTTGCATCAAGAAATGAATTATCACCACACGAGGATAATTAATTTTTTATCTAAGATTTTTTTATTTAAAAAAGAAGAAAAATAATAAAATCTTTGCTAGTATTGTAGATGGGTTAAAAATCATTAACTATCAAGGAAGTTATATTATGAAAAAATCGACAATAGCTGTTGCTGCTCTGTTAACTATATTAGCAGCTCCTGTAGTTTCTGTTGCGTATGCTGATGATGCGGCACCCGCTGCCGCTGGTTGTGCAGGATGTAAAGGGTGTAAAGGGTGTAAAGGGTGTAAAGGGTGTAAAGGCTGTGCCGGTTGCAAAGGATGCTCTGGGAATGCTAGTTGCTCAGGGGACTAATTACTACTTTATTCAATTAAGAGGTGGTGAAACTACCTCTTTTGTATAATAATAATTATGCTTACTCATTCAGAATTTACTTTACCCCAGCTTAGCAAGTGGCACAAAAAGCGTTTTTTAGGCTATGCTATTCAGGTTTTAGAATCACAACAGTTAATGACTACTGCTCAGGGTAAAAACATCCTTCATTACACTTTAAAAAAGAAAGCCTGTCATGAACGTATGAGTCACTATCCAAAGGGAGATCGTATTGATCATAGCACTGGAGCACAATACTTTTATCATTGCCATCGAGAAAATTTTGAAAGTAAGGAGCACGGTCATTTTCACTGTTTCTTACGATATAAATACATACCTAAGTCAATAAAACCCACACCCTTAGTGGATTGGGATAAGTATATTGATAATCCTATGACCCATTTAGTAGCTATTGGGATGAATCAATTTGGTCAACCAATAAGATTATTTACTGTAAACCGCTGGGTTACTTCTGAAATTTGGTATGAAGCGAAACATATACCAGGTTTTCTTAAACGTTATAAAATGACTATGAATGATCCATATTGGAAGGTTTTAGATAAATGGGTTGAAGGAATACTTCATTTATTTGCTCCCCAAATTTCATGGTTACACCGTGAACGGGATAGAGAAATACAGTTTTATCAGGCAAATAATGCTGTAGAAAATCCTTATTTGGATTATGACATTGAAGAGCTTTCACAAATTCCGATCGATTTAGAACAGCAGATCCAATGGATTCTCGGTTAGTTGTTTCTGTGTTGTAAGTTGTACCTAAAAAATAAAATAGTTTCATCTATAATTTATACGCAACTATGCTTCTCGAAAATAAGCTGGGAAAAGTAATAAGCTAAATCAAGTATCTTTATGTCCGAGAGGCATACAACCAACAACGGAGGTAATGTATGTCATCCAGGTACACTCAAAAAGAAGAGATCGAATCCCTTAATCAATATTATATGGAAATCATCAATGCAATGCCTAATATTGTTTACTGGGTAGATAAAGACTGTAATTTAAAAGGATGCAATAGCAAGTTTTGCAATTTACTCGGATTGCAAACATTAAAAGATTTTAAAGGAACCCCTTACCAAAAAATGGCTGAGTTTGCGCATTGGAAAGACTCCCGAATTAAAGCATTGCAGTTAGATGACATGAACGTGTTATTTTCTGGTGAAGCAACCTATAATACTGAAGAAAAACCCATTGAAGATAAAAATGGCAAAAATTTTTATTTTCAAGCCAATCGAGTACCTATGTATGATACGAATAAAGACATAATTGGTTTAGTGGTTACTTTAACTAAGATTACCCTGAATAAAGCAGTAGCCGTTAAGGATCATAATCTAGAGGATGAAAATAAGGACAAGAATAATGTTTTAAAAGAAAATCACTTACCTATGGTGCTTATGGTTGAAGACAATATTATTGCACAGAACGTTGAAAAAGCATTATTTACATCATTACAGTGTCAGGTAGATATTGCTGAAACTGCAGAAAGTGCCATTAAATTATTTCACCCTGGTAAATATGATTTGGTTTTAATGGATATCGGTCTTGAAGACTCTTCCGGTTATATAGTAGCCAAGAAATTAAGACAAAAAGAAAAAGATACTGACCATCGTGTACCTATTATTGCGTTAACAAGCTATGAAGCTGATGTTGTAAAATATGATTGCCAGCATTATTGTATGGAAGGAGCAATCAGTAAGCCGTTAACCGGTGAACAAGCAGAACAGATTATCAAACATTATGTTTACAACATAGATACTCTTGTGTATGGTTTGAAAAGTATTTAGTATTTTACTTTATGTCCAGTTCTCTAATGCATTTGATTAAAAACCACAACTTGATTTCGACCCATTTGTTTTGCTTTATACAGTGCTAGATCAGCTTGTTCTAAAAGTTTTTGTGCATTATTTTTACCATTAATAGTAGGAAATTCCTGCACTAAAACTGACAAAAAAATCAGAACCTTTCACTGTAAGGGTATATGTCGAGAATTATACTCGTATTTCTCAGTTTTTTATTGAAAAAAAATATTAAATAATTTACAGTCTTAATTTTGTTAGTGTGATGGTACAATTATTGTCTTAAATTAAAAATTATTTCCTCGTTATAAAGAAAGAAATAACTACTCGAG
>NZ_JBAQZB010000119.1:0-19952 GCF_049790535.1 Legionella sp. | reverse complement strand
TCCCTTTTAGACCCTTTTTTGATTTGGATAAATTCTAAATAATAGCGCTTTTACTGAAAAAGAAGGTGCTCAAATGAACTCAAAAGCTCATAAAAATTTCTTAATAGTTGAGGATAATACGATTTACCAACAAATCTACAAATTCACGTTTAACCAATTAAAATGCCCTTTTACACTCGCAGGGACTGCAAAAGACGCCCTCTGCTTTGTGAACCAACTCTGCTATAACTGTATTTTAACCGATTGGGGGCTACCGGACTGTATCGTTGCGGCTTGCTCTTCAATTTATAACGCTTGTGGTTGAATAAGCTCCGACTACTTCTCAGTAAATTGTTCTAATGCGATGATTTTTTGTAGCAGAGACTCTGTCAGAGTATTAGCGTTCATTTCGTTATTTGATCATATCCTATATTTTTCAAAAGGTACTTGGAGAATTACAGTAATTTTTATTAAAAACCAAAAAACAAATCTATACTCAATATATTATCTTTTGATTAGAGCCTTGATGAAAATCCAATTTTTAGATGTAGTACAAACAATTACAGAGTCGAAATACCTTATTCAAACCAATCTATTATAGATTGTGGCCTTCCCATGGCTACTAATGCCACAAAAATTTTTGCTCGCTATGCTGAACAAAATAGAGTAAAGATTTCACTGGAAATGTGATATTCCTTCTTATCTAGATTCTGCAACATTATGCGGGGATCCTAAATGAAAATGCATGCCATGTTAATGAAAAATAGTAATGAAAAATTAATTTATACCCAAATTGAAAAACCCGCGCCTCATCCCCACCAAATTCTAATTAAAGTTACTGCCTGTGGCATATGTAGAACTGATCTGCATGTTGTTGACGGCGAATTGAAGTACCCCAAACTTCCTCTTGTTCCAGGCCATCAAATCGTTGGTGTTATAGAAGCCTTGGGAGAAGAAGTTCAGTCTTTTACTGTAGGGCAGCGTATTGGCGTTCCCTGGTTAGGTGGTAGCTGTGAGGTTTGTCAATTTTGTTTGACCGGTCGAGAGAACCTATGTGATAAGGCACAATTTACTGGATATCAGATTGATGGTGGATTTGCAGAGTATTGTGTTGCAAATCATCGATTTTGCTTTCCCATACCGGATGGTTATTCTGATGTTCAAGCTGCACCCTTATTTTGTGCGGGTCTTATTGGATATCGCGCGTTGTTAAAAACAATGGAGGCAAAACATTTAGGGTTATATGGTTTTGGATCAGCAGCACACATACTGACTCAAGTTGCATGCCAACAAGAGCGTAAAGTGTATGCATTTACAAGTCCAGGTGATTCCAAGGCGCAAGAATTTGCATATCATTTAGGCGTTACCTGGGCAGGGGATGCGAATCAATCACCTCCTCATCTTCTCGATGCAGCTATTATTTTTGCGCCTGTTGGTGCCTTAGTTCCTTTAGCACTTCAAAATACGATTAAAGGTGGGACTGTTGTGTGTGCTGGAATTCACATGAGTGATATTCCAAGTTTTCCTTATGAGCTGCTTTGGGGAGAGCGTACGCTTTGTTCCGTTGCTAATTTAACGCGAAGAGATGGAGAAGAATTCCTATCATTAGCACCAACCATACCGGTTAAAACTGAAATCCATACTTACGCTCTAAAAGAAGTCAATGAAGCTCTTGATGATCTTCGATATGGACGATTTACTGGCTCAGCGGTTATCGTTATTAATTAAATTAAGGCAGCAGCTATTAAAATTAATAACTTGTCTATCGAGCTTTTTACAATCTAAAGGGCAATCTTTTATTGCCTTCCTATCTCTCATGGCTATTGGTTTCTATCTTATACTAAGTGCGGTAAATACGAAGTTCCCCAAAGTTTCTTTGTTAATGCATTACGTTTGCCCTGTTATTTTTTTACTTTCCTGCTTAATGTATATACTATAAAATTCGCCGCAACTTAATTATTATTGGAATTCGTAGTATGGGTTCATACAAATTATATTCAGCAAAAGAAATTTCTAAATTAAACTCAAAAACATTTAACCATTGGTTAAATTTTCTTTATAAAAATCCTACAAAGTCTGAAAAATCATCTTATGATGATGCTCAACCGAGCTCAAGTTGGCTGCATGAATGCTGGTGCCCCGTGACACAAGCTCATTCTCGAGCAAATTTTTTTGATATTCGTAGCAAATATGAAAACAGAATTTTAAATGTAGCAAAAAGTAAAAATAAAAGCGAAGTTATACGTTTATTAAGCTTGGGCAGTGGTGGTTTATTTCAAGATTTAATGATTATTTTGAAACTCTATTATAATGGCTATAAAAACATTAAGTTGGATTGTATTGAAATAAAAGGCAATCAAACACAACAGTCCATTTTTCAGGCTATTATTGAGCAATTAAATCAGAATGGCGCTAAAATCACAGTTCGTCACTTTAAAAATATGGAAGAAAGAGGTGCTCAAAGCTCTTCTTGCGATGCAGTTTATGCACTTGACTTTGATGACATTGGGGATGTTTTAGGTAAAGATTTTTCAAGTAGACAATTACCTTCTAGAAGTAAAAATATAGAAAATGATTCTATATGTCCTCTTTTTTTAGGGGCTTATGCAGAATTACAACAATCATCTTCTTCTTTGTTTTTATTAACTTTTGGAAAAAATTATATCGCTCATAATGGAGAAATAGCAGAACTTTATTGCGATGAATTTGATCATCAATTTGAAAAGAGAATAGAAACCCATGCCTATCATGATTATTATTATATTAATGCAAATATCTTATCTCTTTTAATCCATCTTCCTTTTTTAAAAGCGAAAAAGAAGCCTTTACTTATAAATGAAGCGATTTTAAATTCAAATACTACTTTGTCATTACAAAAAATATTAACTCAGCATAATATTGATTATATTATTGCTTCAGAATCTGTTATTGGAAAAAAATTGGATGAGAAATGTGCATCTGTATTAATAATAGACGATAGTATTCATGACAGTACAATACCTGAAGAACAATATATTCATCCTATTTTTAAACATGGTCATGCTCAAGTTTCCAGAGTGATTTCTAGAAAAGTTGATGTTTTCTTCGCTTTTAATACCATTAAAACAGAACAACTTTCTCAAAGAATAAATAATTTACCAATAGAGAAGTATCTTGAAAGAACAACAATTGGTATTCAGAACTATTTAGATTGGTGTTCAAAAAATGCATCTGGCATACGTGGTTTAACCCGTTTTTCTCATTGGTATCATGGTGATAGTGGAGTTCGGAGGGCTCGAGCTCTACAGAAAACGATAGAAAGTTTTTCTAATGTAACCTCTGAAGAATTTGATTTAGTTAAGTCTACAATAAAAGAGAAGCTGCAAGATTCTAGCAATACTTGCCATTCCTTAACCCGTTTTATTTGTTCGGCTTTGACTGAAGACATGGAGCTAGAAACATTACCGGATTCCGACTATAAGACAATTAGAAGCAGGCTCGCATAGGCCTCTATCGATTAAATGAGATGGCATCTTTTTTGGTTTGCGTTTTTGCGGAAGTGTTTCCGGTGTAATTTATTCTGTTGTAGTAGCTATGAAATTAGACGAGTACTTATCTAAGAAAATAAATGTCATTATGCCCCCTAAGGCACATTATTTTGAACAAAAAGGTTTTTAAAGTAAAGCTAGGGCGCCATAATAATAAATGCGATCACTTCTTAACTGGCTCTGACGCTGGCAGAGCTGATGATGTGATGACTTTTTTCTACGACCCTGATGCCTAAAGCCTTGATAGCAACTGGTAGTGGCTACGGTCACAACGCATCTTGCCTCTCTGGGACTATAAAGTAATTAGTAATAATTCTAAAATAGTCGTTGGCTCAAGCGGAGGCGTGATGTTAAAGTTTAGCGATGATCAGATAAAGAAATATGAAAAAAGTAGTATCACTGGCACTGGATTTCTTGCATTTCGAGATGTAGAAAAATTTGCTGAAAAACATGATACAAACCTAGATTATGTTCTAGACCTGGGCTGTGCCTCCGGTAGGTCAACGAATTTTCTAAGTACTTTTTGTAAAAAAATAAATGGATGCGATATAGATCAAAATGCATTGAACAATGCAAGAGAAAGCAGCACCAATGATAATTCGCTATATTTCGAAAACACATCCGAAAGAACCTTTTATTTGTATGAAAAATATACAGCTATTTTTTCAATTTTAATGTTTTTTCACTTATCTTCAAAAGAAGAAATAAAAATAGAGCTAGAGAAATGTTTCAATTCTTTAGAAAATTTGGGGAATGTAATTATTATAAGTGGCACCAAAAATCTTTATACTCGAAATTATTTAACAGTTAAAGGAATTGGAAAGGCTCCTACTTCTGATGGTGATCTTGCTAAAATAAAGCTATTGGCCATCGATTGTGAAATTAATGATTATTATTGGAGTGAACAATTAATCCGGATGTTGGACAAAGCAATTAGATAATTTTACAGCTGAATTTGTATAATACTTCTGCAGCTTGAAGTCGCCAATAGCATGTGCATAGGTCATCGATTTTTGCTGTAACAGATGAACAGATAACATTTGGGTAACTAACATGGATTGCAATCCATCCATCGTTGCCATAGCGGTTAATTTTTCATCAGTAATTCTTTTTGCTTTTTCAAGGTCGAAATCTTTGCTCTGAAAATCATTACAAGCCAATGTACAATCGTGAATGAGGTGTTGAGTAAATCTTTTTTGCTGTTTAAGGTCAACATTGTTTGGTTTAGCTTCCTGCATTTGTTGGCTTGCCATGGGAATATCCTATTATTTAGTTGATTAAAGACAATTATCCCAGCAATTATACAGCGTATAAATACATTTTACTTAACATTCAATCGCACAATGATTGACGTTTTATTATAAAAGATACTATAATTAACACACAATACAGGTCTTTATTTAGGTCATTAAAATGCAAACTTTATATGCAACACAAGTCGCTAGCATTAGCGAATTAAAGAAAAACCCAACGAAACTCATTAACGATGCACAGGGAATGCCCGTGGTCATTCTTAACCACAATGTAGCTGCTGCTTATTTAATCCCAGTCGAAACTTTTGAAAAACTAATGGATGCTGTTGATGATAGCAAGTTAAAGAACATTGTAGAACAACGCCTTTCAGCACCATTTACATCAGTTAAGGTTGAGCTTGATGATTTATGAGTTACATTTTCATCCCCTTGCATTAAAAGAATGGAAGAAACTATCAAAAGAGTTGCAAGAACAGTTTAAAAAATTATTAAAACGGCGACTGAAAAATCCGCATGTTATTTCTGCCAAACTTAGTGGCCAACTTAAAGATTGCTATAAGATCAAATTTATAGACTCGTGTACCAAGTTAACGATAATAAAATGATTCTCCTGGTTGTTGCCGTGGGGAAGCGAAACAAAAATAAAGTCTATGACTCAGCTGAAGATAGGCAAGAACCCTAATATGAATAAAGTATGTTATGGTGTATGCCCCTGTGATTCTCAAAAAAATTATTTATCCTGCTGCGAACCATTTATCACTGGCAAACAAAATCCAGAGACGCCAGAAGCGCTAATGCGTTCTCGTTATTCAGCTTATACAATGGCTAATATTGATTACATCAAAGAAACCATGCGGGACAACGCCTTGGTTGGTTTTCACGAACTGGATGCAAAACGTTGGGCGAAAAGAGTTAACTGGATTAAGCTCAAGGTACTTAAGTCAGACATTGAAAGCTCAGGCATAGGTTATGTGGAGTTTAAAGCAAGTTTTGTGGATGGTTCTCATTTAGAATCAATACACGAAAAAAGTGAGTTTATATTCGAAAAGGGGCGATGGTATTATATTGGTGGCCAACATCTACCAACAGCTGATACTGAACAAATGATTTCTCGCACTATGGATTGCCCTTGTGGTAGCCGTCGTAAATTTAAAAATTGCCATGGAATATGAAGTCATCGATGATAATCAATGTTGTGAGAAGATAAAAGATGGGGATGTAAATGACACAACAGAAACTGAGTAGTTACCTTAGTTTATGTGCTCAATTTTATGACTTGATTAGACCAAAACCACCTGAGGATGCTTACGCATTTTATCGCTCCTATGTGAGCAATGCCGTGGGCTCTATTTTGGAACCAATGTGTGGAACGGGTCGTTTTCTACTCCCCTTACTTCAAGAAGATTTTGACATTCATGGTTTTGATGCAAGTGAGTATATGTTAGAAGCCTTGTATACCAAGGCGGCTCTAAAACTTTTCCGCCCAACAGTGTGGCATGGTTTTGAAGATTTAGCGAAGATGGACAAACATGGCCTGATTTTTATTCCTAGTGGTTGGTTTGGCCATATTATTAATTTGGATACAGTCAGGGCCTCTCTAAAAGCATTATATGAACATTTAAGTAAAGATGGCATTTTAGTTTTTGAATCAGAGTCATCGAAATCTATACCAAGCCAATTTGGCATGGAATGATGTGCCATAAGCCGGATGGTAAAATGTTTATTGTAAATCGTTTAACGACAGTAAAGTCATAACACTGTGGTTTTTAGGAATTGCTTGCTGCGGAGTCACTCATCTGTAAATCGGGATGATCAAAGTGAATAGGGTTACTAAATACTTTTCAACCTTGCAATGACTAATCGGGAGCCCCCAATACGAAAATTAATGCCTTTGCGTATTAACCGAATCTCAGTATTCAATATTTTTTTAAAAGAAAAATTAATAGTTGCAGGCAGATTTAATTCTTTATAAGGATCTTTAGATTGGGATTTTTTTTGGAGCATGCGTGAAATAAGCATAAAAGGCAAAAGGGAAAATACAAATGAAGTGCTGCGTATAATCTCAAAGTTAGCCTGTTCTAATTTCCTATGTAAACTTTTCGAGTCATAGCGCCGAACATGACAAGCTCTTAAATCTGCTTGACTCCATAACCATTGATGTTGTGGAACAGTTAATAAAAGTAATCCTTTCGGTTTTAAAGCTTGATTTATTTGTAATAAAACTTCGCTGTCTTCCTTAATATGTTCTAGAACATCAAAGGCACCAATGCAATCAAACTCTCGAAAAAAAGGGATCTGCCGTGCATCCATTTGCATAAATTCCATCGGATTTTTTTGGCGAGCTACTGCAAAAGAAAGGCCCTCAACAAGCAACTCACTTCCCGAAAATTGCTTACCAGGAAATTTTCGGGCAATTCCTGATAACACAAAACCTGTACCGCAGCCAATTTCAAGAAACGATTCAAAGTCAGGATAATATTTGGAAAGTGCCCAAATGATTAATTTATTACGTGCCTGAAACCAGAAATTATTCGCCTCAAGTTGCGCTAAAGTTTCAAAGTGGCTTGCTTTAAAGCTATCATTTTCAATGGCAAGCGCTTGGGAATAGGCCGTGAAATTATTTATTTGATCCGGAGCCCATGTGCAGTTTAGGCAAACGGGTCTCAGAGATGTATAAACCGTATTACATGCGAGACATTTTCTCATTCATCGTCCGGTAATAGTTAGAGAAGACAAAAAATTTAAAGGCAATAAACATATAACCAGCCACCATAATAATGGCAAATGCTTCAATTTTATAAGCGGGATAATTTAAGCCGTCAACAAAAACTAATAATATAATAAAATTAATTAAATAGCC
The DNA here is from genome assembly GCF_049790535.1 of Legionella sp. Classification (GTDB taxonomy): domain Bacteria; phylum Pseudomonadota; class Gammaproteobacteria; order Legionellales; family Legionellaceae; genus Legionella. Next base: position 12,333 of record NZ_JBAQZB010000119.1, on the reverse strand, counting down.
CACTAAGTGCGCAGCGATAAAACGAACACCTGTAACCAAAAAAGCTCCAAACTGATTGAAGGTAATTCGCCAATTACTCAAAAAACTCAATAAAGCACATAATAAGTAAAGACAGGTGACTGATATTTTAGCTCCAACCCCTACATAAGTCAGCAGGACAAACAGAAAATAACCTAAAGCATTAGTGAGCAGACCTATTATCCCATAGTAAAGCAATTGTATTTGTGTACTGGTGTTCTTTCGACTAATCATCAATTGTGTCCAGTAGCTCAACATAGTTCAAATGTTTTTGTTGAGAAGAAACCGGAAAGTTATTTTGATAAACATGACGAACAATAGTATAAGGCCGGTTTTTTATTTCAATAAAAATCTTGGAAAGATAAATACCAATAATTCCAATAAAAGAAATAATCAGCCCCCCTAATAACCAAATAGAAGCCATGACGGAAGTCCAACCATCAAGCACTTGGTGCAGAAAGAACTTATTAATAATTAATAAAGAGATATTTAAACAGGCAAAACTCATAATGGTTAAACCGACATAGAAGATAATAATTAAAGGACGATTACTAAATGACGTAATTGAATTAGCTAATAAAGAAAATTTTCGCCTCAATGTATACGTTGTCTTGCTGGATGAGTGTTTTTGGACCTTTTGTGGGAGTTGTTTGAAACCTGTGATATGCCATAAACCAGCAATATAAATTTCTTGTTCTTGATGTTGTAATAAAGCATTCACATAACGGCGCGTCATTAAACGAGCCACAGTTATATTAACAGGTAAATTTTCTTTAATTAAGAAATTTAACAGCCTGTAGAACAAAGTTCCGCTATAACGCTCAAAAAAAGATCCCTTTCTTTGTTTTTGTACTCCATAAATAACATCACAAAGCTCTTCCTCCATTTGCTGATTAAAGGATATTAGCCATTCAGGATCCTCTTCCAAATCACTGTCAAGGAGAAAAATTTTTTTACCCACAGCATGAGCTAATCCACTCATCATTGCCTTATGATGGCCAAAATTGCGTGATAGATCGACAATTTTAAGGGAAGGAAATTCAACCATCAATTGAACAGCCGTATCAAGACTATTATCAGGTGAACCATCATTAACTAAAATAAGTTCATAACTGGTTCCTACGAGTTGGTTAGCCGCAATAGAAACACGTTGACAAAATTCTTTAATATATCTTTCTGATTGATATAGAGTGGCTACAACGGAAAGTTCCATTTATTTCCTTATAAAATTACTGTGAACCCGGGAAAGAAGCTGTAATTTTTCATGAATACAGCTATTGGGTTTTGAATTTTATCATAGTATTATGCCAAGATAAAACACTAAATATTGGAATTTAATATGGGATATCTTACTTTTTGCCAATTAGAATCAATGAATTTTAAAAAACTGGGTAAACAAGTAAAAATCAGTGATAAAGCAAGTATTTATAATCCCGAGCAAATAGAAATTAATGATCACTCTCGAATTGATGATTTTTGTGTTATATCAGGAAAAATTACAGTAGGAATGTATGTACATATAGCTGCTTTTTGTCTGATAGCAGGAGGTGATGAGGGTATTATAATTGATGATTTTTCGGGCATTTCCTATGGTTCGCAGGTTTTTAGTCAATCAGATGATTATAGCGGAGTTTTTATGTATAGCCCCCTCATTCCCGAAGAATATAAAAACGTATATAAAGCCAAAGTTAAAATCAACCGCCATGTTATTGTTGGAGCAAGTTCAGTCATACTTCCTGGAATTACCATTGGCGAAGGATGTTCTATTGGCGCAATGACATTGGTAACCAAAGAAACGGCTCCCTGGGGAATTTATACAGGTATTCCGGCGCGACGTATTAAAGAAAAAAAGAAAGATCTTCTCTTGCTTGAAGAAAAATTCATGCAGCAAAACGCAATTGCACGCTCTCTATGAACAATAATTCAATAATTCGCTTTAATGTGCCGCCCCACACGGGGAAAGAATTTTATTATATGCAACAAGCGGTAGATAATAATAAAATTAGTGGCGATGGCCCCTTCACCCATAATTGTAATCGTTGGTTCGAAGAACATTTCAATATTCACAAAGCGCTCTTAACTACTTCCTGCACACATGCCTTGGAAATGGCCGCACTTTTGGCCGATATTAAAGTAGGTGATGAGATTATAGCACCTGCCTTTACTTTTGTTTCTACTGTTAATGCTTTTGTATTACGAGGAGCTAAAATAAAATTGATAGATATTCGTCCTGACACAATGAATATGGATGAAAATCTCATTGAAAATGCGATTACCTCACGCACTAAAGCAATAGTTGTAGTTCATTATGCCGGCGTTGCTTGTGAGATGGATCAAATTATGGCGATTGGCAAAAAACACAATCTTTTAATCATTGAAGACGCCGCACAGGCCATGATGTCTTATTATAAAGGTAAAGCCCTGGGTTCAATTGGTGATATAGGTGCATTTAGTTTTCACGAAACGAAAAATTATTCAATGGGAGAAGGGGGAGCTATATTATTAAACCAATCCAAATTTGTAGAGCAGGCAGAAATAATCCGTGAAAAAGGCACTAATCGCAGTAAATTTTTTCGTAGCGAAATCGATAAATACTCCTGGTGTGATATTGGTTCTAGCTATTTACCTAGTGAATTAAATGCAGCCTATTTATGGGCTCAGCTTGAGCTCGCCCATGAAATAAATAAGAACAGGCTGACCTCTTGGAATTTGTATTATAGTGAACTAGGCCAATTAAAGAAGTATGGGATACTTGAGTTGCCTATTATCCCTCAACACTGCGAACATAATGGACACATGTTCTATATCAAGTGCGAAGATTTAAATATTCGCACACGATTAATTGAACAACTTAAGCTGCAAAATATCTGGGCTATGTTTCACTATGTTCCTTTGCATAAATCAAAAGCCGGTGTTAAATATGCTGAATTTGTTGGCGAAGATAAATACACCATACTTGAAAGTGATCGTTTGTTACGTCTCCCTATGTACTATGGACTCCATAGAGACGATTTAATGCGCGTTATTAAAACAATAAATGACTTTTTTGGGGTAATAAATTGAATCAATTATTTTTAGAGAAATCGATTAAAATCTGTTTACTTCTTTCTTTATTTATATATGCGGTTTTTTATTATATGTGGGGTGAAATACTGCCTGTTCGTTATGGATTGGGGTGGGATGGAATAGTGTATGGTGCTTATGCGAAAGACTTTTTTAGCGAAATAAGAATAAATGCTGATGCTTATCATATTTCCAGGTGTTTCCCTTCTTTCGCTATCTGGCTTTTTTGTAAAATAACTCATATTAAACTAAACACGAATTCATCTATTTTTACTGCTTTTTTCATATTTAATAATTTTTGCTTTCTGTTGATTGCTTTATTGTGGAATAAAATTTGCCATTTAAAAAACTTATCGTTTACTACCTTTATTTTCGGTTTTATTTGTTTTTTTTGTAATTTTGTATTTTTAAAATATTATCAGTATGCCGCTGTAGCAACTGATGTTTTTGCTCTTTTATTAGGAATGATATCTTTATATTTTTATCTTAAGAAATGGGCTCTTGCTTTAAATTTTCTTTTAATTCCAACGATGTTGAGCTGGCCTATTGGCATTGTGTTTATTTTTATCTTATCCGTATTTAGTAAAGCGCCCTGCAATCCAGTGTTTAGAAAATCGCCAGTTAAAATTGTACTATTTTTTACACTCTGTTACATGATATCACTAATAGTATTGAGTACTACGGGTTATTTACATAGAAACTATCAAACAATGGGTACAGATATTGCCAAAAATATGGCGATTATTAGTGCCAGTCTAGCTGGTATTTATACCTTCATCATAGGCAAAGAAATACAGCCTGCTTTATTAATTAAAGGACTGAGTCTATTTAACATTAAAAATTTTATCTATTACCTGGGTTTTATTAGTTTTACCTTGTCTTTATATTATTATTTACTTCATATGTCTCCTTATCATAATGGTGAGCCTTCTGCGACCTCACCAGATCTTATTTTAAAATTTTTGTTATTAGATATCCCTACAGGTCCTCTCATTAAACCAGGCATATTTTTGACTATGCAAGTCGCAAATTGGGGGCCAGCAGCTTTATTATTTCTGTTTTTTTGCCGAGAAATGATTAGAAAAGCTTATGTTGAAAGCATAGGAATGGTTTTACTTTTATTAATTTCTTTTTATTTTTCCTTAAACCCACAATATCGATTTAATAGCTTTTTAATACCACTTACGATTTACCTGCTGTCTCTTGTTATTAATGATTTAAAAATAAATATTAAAACCTGCCAGTTGTTTGCATTAATTTCTATATTTAGCTCTAAAGTTTATTATTTAATTAACAGCTGTGACATACCACTAAACCCAAGTGTGGACGATTTATACAACACCTGCCTACAACGGTTTTTTATGAATACTGGACATTGGGTTTCTTGGCATGGCTATTATATTACTCTAACGTTAACGATAGTTACTGCGTTTTTATTGATTGCTTTGGGTTACAGTGTTGTTTTTCAATCTAAGACAAGTCCTTTTAATTTTAAATTTGCCCTGAGGTAGTAATATCTCGGGAGTTATCAATCTAAAAAGGAAAAAGATTATAATTGGTAAGTCCCCTATGTGGCTTAGTCTGTATGTATCACATTTTTACATCAATATTACTAACTAAAACGTAATTGTTCTTCCACCTTGTCAAAAAACCTTACTTATTATTTTTTTATTTAAAAGTAACGAAAGTGACATCAGTGATAGCTGTAAAAATTTTATTTTTATTCGAATCAAATTGTCTAGCAATATTGACGTAATAGTATGGACCCTGCCACTTTAACGAGGCTTCATATGAGCCAGAATGAGATTGTTTAGTTTCATTCAAAAAAGTGGAGGATCCATAAAGAGGAATATTAAAGTATTAGGGATAGATTTAGCAAAAAATGTTTTCCAGCTTCATGGTACCGACAGCAATGGAAAAGGTATTTTGCGTAAACGGTTGAGCCGAGAAAAACTAGTCGAATTTATTGCTAATTTACCGCCCTGTCTTGTTGGCGTTGAAGCTTGTGGCGGAGCTCATTATTGGGCTCGGTTATTTGGGGAGATTGGACATACAGTAAAAATGATGTCTCCACAATTTGTGAAGCCTTACGTAAAGTCTAATTTATGAGAATGTTTTAAATAGGCAATTTCATGTAACCGAAGCAAATACGGCTTACGTTTCGGATATCACTTATATCTGGACACAGGAAGGCTGGCTGTATTTAGCTGTTGTTATGGATTTATTTTCGAGAAAGATTGTAGGCTGGAGCATGAGCTCGAGCATGAGAGCTTCTCTGGTATGTGATGCACTGAATATGGCCGTTTGGCAACAAAAGCCACTATCCGGATTAATTGTTCACTCCGATAGAGGGTCGCAATATGCGAGTAAGGAATATCGGGAATTATTAAAAATGCACCATTATGTTGGGAGCATGAGTAAAAAAGGTGATTGCTGGGATAACAGTGTCATTGAGAGCTTTTTTGGCAGCTTAAAGCAAGAGCGTGTCCAATGGCGTAATTATCAAACACGATGGGAGGCTCAGCAAGACATTTTAAACTACATCACAATGTTTTATAAATGTTTTATAACAGTAATCGGTTGCACTCTTATTTGGGGTATCAGAGTCCAAACCAATTTGAACAACGGGTAGAAACTTTAATGAAAGTTGCTTAACTGGGTTGTAAACTTTTGCTTGACCACGTCATTAGGATTCGGATTAGAGCGTATTTACAGTTTCCTTAGCGAAAGGCAGCAAACCCAGAAGCGCACTCATATCGTCTTTGAGTGTCGTGGCAAAAAAGAAGATAAAGATTTAGAGCTTGAATTTCGACGTGTTTGTGATGGCGCAAATCGATCAGGTATATTACCCTTCGATATAATCCTTGCCGATAAGAAATCTAATTCTTGTGGTCTACAACTGGCTGATTTAATTGCTCGACCAATAGGAAGGTATCTACTTGATCCAATGCAGGATAATCGTGCATACTCGATTATTGAAAGAAAATTTTATTGTGATAAGAGTGGCAAGAAAGAAGATTGGGGTATGAAATGCTTCCCCTAGAAAGCGAAAAGCCCCGGTATTCACCGAGGCTTAGACGCCGACTGGGATTTCCCAATCCATTTAAGTATAGTTTACTTAATTGAGATAAAAAAGTCAAATTAAAAAGTACAAAAATAAATCAAATAACCAAAGATGTACCTTCTTCAACAACAAGCTTAGAAGAATGACTACTTGAGTTTGTTGCCGTTCTTGGATATAGGGTAGCTCTAACGTCTGTAGTCTTTACTTCTTTCCTATCTCTTACCCAAGGCGGAGCAATTTGAATATTTTTTTCGAGTTTCGAAGCTGGTTCATCAGGAATGGTTGATAAAGGCATATTTTCGGACGCTATTATTTTGGTTTTTAAACTTGATAATTCAACCTGCAATTGAGCCAGTTCATTGTGATAAAAACTAGTCCGCCAAAAAGAACGCTTAAACGTTTTTTGTGTAACGGCTGACTCCACTTGTTGCAGTAAGTTCTGACAAGCATCTAATGTTCTAATATCATTTTGTTTAACATGCCCTTTTATTGTTTTAAAATGGTTTAATTGTGTTTGGCTTTCCTGAAAGTCATATCCAATTATATAGCCAACCCATTGCCACCACCATGAGTAACTATAACTCCTAGCGATTTTATGATGCGCGATTAAAGATTTTTCGATAGCCTCCAGTCTTACCCAAATAGGTTGTGTATGGCTTTGGAGAGCATCTCTGTTTGCTTCACGTTGAATCATTCTACTCAAACTTCTAGAGCCATCATTTTGAAGATGATGGTTACAATAAGCTATATACATTTGTTTTATAAAATAGTCCATTTTTCTTGTGTTTTGCTCTTCATCTTGTAAGTTTTCCAAATAAAGTATGTGGGGAGCAACGAATGCACTCATCATTCTTTGCTCTACAAAAGAAGATAACATAACAGAAGTTACTTTTGATTGCAGTGCAAGTGAAAACCATACTGGTATAGCAACATAGTCCGTAATTGGCTGCAAATCAAACATATGCGAGCATAGTGTGGGTAGCTCTGATAATAAAGTACCAACATGCATGGGTGTTTTGTTAATATCAATATTTTGAGTTTTAAACAGCTGAATAAAAACGTGTAGAAATTTATCTTGATAAGCTAAATTGATATGTCGATTAGCGACAAGAAATGCATTGATATCCTTCAACATATACACTTGAAGTGTTTCTAATGGAATTGAATTTTCCGGAGGAGCATTGAACTCGATATCTAAGAAACGAACAATATTGTCAAAATCCATTTCAGTTGAGTTTTGAGGATAAGCCACTTGTTTTAGAAGATTGTATAACAACTCTTCGGCCCATTGAGATGAAGCCTCATATTCAATTTTAGATGGCCCCATCAAAAACGCCAGTGGAGATAATGATCTATTTAATGCACGTATATTTAATTGCGTAGCACGATACAATGCAAGTGCGGTGCAAAGTGTTTTAATCTGATGATGCGTTAATGGGATTGTTTGGATCTGATCTTTAAGTAATGCAAGTTTAGCAAATAATTGTTGATTCATTTCTTTCGCTAGGAAAGATGCATGAATCATCATTTCGCTCTCGATAAATTTCAACCAAAGTGCGACTAGTTGCTCAGTATCAGGGGAGGCATCCGCATGATAAGCCTGTCTCAAAACAAATAACGGATAATGCTCATGGGTGATTAATGGATGCGGATTTGAATCTAAAAACAGTTGATGTTGAGGAGCGTAATCATCATCTGAGAAAATAATATGTAAAGTTTCTTTAAAAGTAGGCAAATTATTCTCGGAAAGAGCTGCGATTAAAGCGAGAGTACGCTCACGGTCTTTCTCTAGCATGAGATATAACAATTGTGCCGAAGGAGGTAAAAACCCTTTTTCTAAAGCAAGCGACACTGCTTGATCTAATTCAGTTTGCGCCAGTCTTGAAACCAACACACCAGTATTCACGACTAATTCAACATTCGAACCAAAAAGGAGTTGATACGCTTCTTGGAAAACATAACGTTCACAACGAACACGTTCGGCAAGCAAATAGAGGACAAATGGTAAATCTGGGTGTGCATTGGGGGAGGATTGAGCTATCAATAATAAATCTTGACTAATTTGTGCAACAACCCAAGAGGAAAGCTCTGATTGCTGCAAATAGAACTTAACATTACGAAGTTTTTTATCAAGATCGGCTGTTTGAATACCTTCCCATGTTATCCGTTCTTGTTTCAATGCTTGTTTAATGTAAGGCTTAATACTGCCGCCGGATATATTGAAAATCATCTCACCCACAGATTTTTCTCGCAATAAACTGTGAAAAGCAAAAAATGATTCAATATGTTCATCAATAACATTTTCATTGGCATTAGATTGTAATAATTCATGGCGAAACATGATAGAAAGCCAAGGAAAAATTTCTTCGCTAAGCTCTCCTAGTTGTGTGAGTAGTGATTTTAGATCAGCACTTTGTTGATCAATCTGCTTATCCTGGATTACTTGATTAAAATACTGTGCAAAATAATGTGTAATCCAATCCATCTTGATAATCAGATCGCTGTGATCCACTGTGTCAGCACTTTCATCTTTTTGTGCGTCACAAGCTAATTGTAATTGAGTACGATAGTGAGTTAACAAAGAAAATAAATAATCGAAGCAATATTCTTTCGCATTTTTTTCTGGATTTAATATTGTGCGAGCATGAGATAAGGATTCAAGTTGATGAAATTGAAAGCGAACATTCTCTTCAAGTGCAGGATTTGTTATTTTGTTTCTTGAAAGCTGTAAATTATCGTGTGTCGTTATTGGATTATGGGCAATAATAGCATGTCGTCTTTCATGTAACGCTAATCTTATGTCATTATCATCTGGACGTAATGCATAATAAGCATTCATATCTTTTACAGTCCAAGGGGTACGAGTATTTTCTAAAGAAAACATACTCTCTTGAGCTAAGCTTCCAAAAAGCGCGGTTTCGTGTTCGTTTATAAAAGCGGTAAGTGCTTCGGATGAAAGCTGCCCCAGAGCTGCAAATAGCTCTTGTCGTTGGCTTTCATTTAAATGAGGTTGTTGATAAAGCGCAGTTGCCTGTTCTAGTGCAAGTTCCTGTTGTGATTTCATCGTCATACCGCTTTTATGGTCGTTACTGTTTTATAAAATAAAGTCATTATAACATAATTGAATCAAAAAAAAACAATAGATGTATTTTGTGATCAAAGTAAGATTGTTTAAAAATAAGGCAATAAAAGACAATTGATGTTGCAAGAGATTTTTGATTGGAAGTAGATTAATTTAAGACTGTTTTATTGTGGTTTGTTGTGCTTAACTGTCCAAAAGGGTGGTGGTTTGCTTGAGTGATTCGCCAAAACCAAGACTGGGTTTGGCTCCCCGGACAAGACTCGAACTTGTGACCTAATGATTAATAGTTATAAAATAGATGTTTCTAACGAGTTCTATATTTTTCTTGAAATCCATTAAAACACTGTAAACATATGGGTTGCAATCTTATAATCACTTCTTAATTATTCTAAACAATTCTACATAATCTTTCTACATTGCTTCTACATGTAGAAATAGAGGTGATTTATGAAGCTAACTAAAAAAAATGTTGATGACGCAGCACTACCGGTTGGTAAAGACCAAGTATTTTATCGTGATGACCTATTGAAAGGTTTTGCGCTACGAGTGACTGCCGGTGGCACAAAAAGTTTTGTGGTGGAAAAGAACATTGGTAATAAGGTTCGTCGTATTACTTTGGGTAAGTACGGTGCCTTGACGGTAGAACAAGCGCGCAAAGAAGCTCAAAAGATTATTGGACAAATTGCGACCGGTATTAATCCTATAACAGAAAAACAGGCGCTTAAAATAAACAGCATTACCTTGGATGAAGTATTTTTTGATTATAAACAGGCACGTAAATCGTTAAAGCATAATACGATTTACAACTATGAGCGTGTGCTAACGATTGCTTTTGCTGGTTGGGGGAGCAAACCTTTCTTATCGATTACCAAAGATAAGGTAGCTAAGCACCATGAAAAATTAGGCAAGGAGAATGGTGAAGCCTATGCCAATTTAGCTATGCGCTTGTTACGGGCCCTCTTCAATTTCGCTGCTGGGCAATATGAAGACGCGCAAGGCAAGTCGCTAATTACGGAAAATCCTGTAAAACGCTTATCACAAACGCGTGCTTGATACCAAAAATCATGAATCTCATACACTCCCCCTTTCTAACTACCTCTATGAATTGTTATTATCTCGCAGCCAAGAGAAAGTGAATGATTATGTTTTTCCTGGCACTGGTGCTGCTGGTTATATCATTGAGCCCCGCAAACAAATGGCCAATGTTACCAAGTTCTCGGGTATCCATTTTACTGTTCAAGATTTAAGACGCACGTTTATTACCATTGCTGAAGGCTTAGACATTTCAGCTTATGCCTTAAAACGATTAATGAATCACAAAATGAATGGGGATATCACTGCTGGCTACATTGTGACAGATGTTGAGCGTTTGAGGAAACCGATGCAGCAAATTACAGATTATTTTTTAAAGTGTATGGGTGCCATTACCCCCGCTAATATTTTAACAATCCAACCCGAAAGCAAAGGAATTTTTCATGAAGAAAGAACTTAAAACAACGAACGAATCACTCCACCTGGATCAAAACTACAAACATTTTTTGAGTGGCATCAAGGAGCGATTACAAACAGCGCAGATACGTGCAGCGATGGCTGCCAATAGTGAGTTAATTCAATTTTATTGGGAGCTAGGAGCCGATTTAATCGAGAAACAAAAGAGCCATCAATGGGGATCAGGCTTTTTAGAACAGTTTTCTCATGATATGCGACAAGCTTTCCCTGAGATGCAAGGGTTTTCTGTTCGCAATTTACAAAGAATCAAACAATTTGCACAACTTTATCCCGATTTACTAATTACGCCACAGGCTGTGGCGCAATTGCCGTGGGGTCATGTTTCTTTATTAATTCATGCAGTTAAAGACAAATTAACCCGTGAATGGTACGCCCAACAAACAATTAAAAATGGCTGGTCGCGGTCTGTTTTAGAAATGCAAATAGAAAGTGAATTGTATGAACGGCAAGCCGAGTCTAGCAAGAAAATAAATAACTTTCATAGGCGGTTACCTGCTTTGCAATCCGACTTAGCCAATGAAATATTAAAAGATCCATACAATTTTGATTTTTTAACTATTCAAGGCAAAGCGCACGAACGCGCAATTGAAAACGCACTGATCTCTCATATCCGCGACTTTCTTATTGAGCTGGGCCAAGGTTTCGCCTTTGTTGGTTCACAAGTACCACTAACATTTGATGATCAAGAGTTCTTTGTTGATTTACTCTTTTATCACCTGCAATTACGAGCGTTTGTGGTTATTGAACTCAAGGCTGGTAAGTTCAAACCAGAACACACCGGACAGCTTGGTTTTTATATGGCAGCAGTCGATGATTTGATGCGAAAAGAGGGGGATAACCAAACAATAGGAATCATCCTTTGTAAATCCAAACATAAAGTTGTTGCTGAATATGCGCTACGTAATATGAACGCTCCTATGGGAATCTCAGAATATAGCCTTTCTAAAGCACTGCCTAAAGAGCTCAAAACAAATTTACCAACAATAGAAGAGATTGAACAAGAGTTAAATGAAGTAGTTAAGTCCGGAGCCAATGAATGAATATAGATAGCCGAGCCATTGGATATGCTAATGATTATTTGGATAATGAGATGCAGTTTTGCCATAGCTCACAGGAATCAATGATAGAAGTTATTCAGACAATGGATAAGCATCCTTTTGTTAGATGGGTTAGTAAACAAATCTTTTTTAATGACGCAAAGAAAAGAATAGATGCACGAGGTATTGTCCGAGACGTTGATAATCCAAGAGTAAGTGAGTTTAGAAGACATTTTGCTTTAGAAGGTTTGTTTGCATTCACTATTGTATCAGTTAAGCAAATGGAGAAATTATTGCCTCAAGTAGTTGTTCATAAAACAGAGCATCAAGCAATGATTAAACTACTTGAGAAACTTCATCCGTTACTAACGGAAGGTAAAATGTATTTTGGGAATGGAGTGAAGCAACAACTCCTTACTGTGTTAGTTAATGATTTAATAAAAAATCCAGGATATAGTCCGTTTAGCTCAAAAAAAGATCATGAATTTTTGGTGCGTCATACTTTTGTTAAACACTTTACTCAAGGCTTATTACGAATTTATGAGAATGTGACCGACACC
>NZ_JBAQZB010000118.1:0-5354 GCF_049790535.1 Legionella sp. | reverse complement strand
AGTTTAGTACTGAAGAAGAGGAAAAAGAATTAAAGCAACAACTCTCATTGTATGGGATGAATTTTTCTGTTTATGAAAAGATTTTACCGTTGACGAAGTTAGCAAGCGAGCAAGAGCAATCGACGTTGCCGCCTTCAGAGCAATTGAAGGGGGCAAGATTACACGCGGCAAAGTTAGCTATTTTATTCGATGATGCTGAAAAAGCAATTGAATATCTTAAACGCTATGAAAAACAATATCCTAATAGTAAACAATTAATCCATGATGCTTGTCTTTTCTCTTTGCCGGAAGGTAAATGGAATGTTTCTTTGTGGCGAGGAATTATAGCCAATCAAAATCCAAGCCGTCCGAACGATTTAATTATGCGTTTTTTACCCTTTGCTAAGAAGATTGAAGACTATGTCAAAGATAATCGCACAATACTTAAGACAGAGGTTGAAAAGAAAATAACCGCGGAATATACACAAAAATTTTTGCAAGAATATGATACTAAGTTAAAAGAAGAAGAAAAAAATAATCAAAAAGGTAGTGAGCAGATTAAGAACGAATCGATAGAAAAATACTTGGCCGCCAAAATGAAAAGCATTAAGACGGAATGGGATAAAAAATTTGATAGCTATTTGCGCTCTAAACTTAGCTTATCAGAGAGAAGTAAGTTGGAAGGTAAAGACAGAGAAAATTTAGCCTTGAGGAAAAAAAATCTCAACTTAGACGATAAGAAAACGCTATTAACGATTAAAGCAGAAGTAATGAATAACTATAGAAAAAAGGCTGAAGAAAGTTATAAACAATGGCCAGAACTTGGTTTAACGATGGAGAGCAAAGAGAAGTATATTGAACAACAACTCCAGAAAACAAAAAAGGAAATAGAACAAAAAATACAATATAAAAAATCTAATTTGCTAACAGCTAAGACCTCTCTTGAGGACATTAACGCCTATTCCCGTCATGCATTTTACCAGCATGCAGGAAAACATCCCGAAGCAGCAGAGCTATTTTTTTATTATGGTATAAAAGAAAAGAATTTTGATGAATATCTTTCTTTGAAGTCACAGGATGATCCAGAGCAGATACCAAACATTACTATTAAAGGTGAAGAGATCAATCCGGAATATACTGGCTATTATCTTAAAAAGTTGCCGCCCAGTGATCCACGGGCGGCTATTTTAGGTAAATTGACAAGTTGCTGCCAGTCCATTGGCGATGAAGGAAGTAGCTCTGCTAAACATGGCATTACTGATCCGCGCGGCGGATTTTATGTGCTGTGTAAAAAAACGGAGAACCAACCAGAAACCATTCTTGCACAATGTTGGGCTTGGCGTAGTCAAGCCAATACCATGGTGTTTGATTCTGTAGAAAGCCAGATAGATTTTAGAAATAAATCGATACCGCAAATGATACCGGATTTTTATACGTATTTAGCGGCTCTGCTAGTTCAAAAATATAATGTTCCACGCGTATCGGTGGGGCGCGGTGGAGAAACGCCACCTCAGCTAGGTATTCTAAACGCTTCTATTTCATCTAAATTTGTTGATTATTATGAATACAGCGATGCTAAGAAGCAGAGTTTAATAGCAGATAAAGAGCTGCCCTTGATTCAGGTTTATAATGAGTTGAATGCAACGTATATGCCCAGCATACTTAATGCGATGAGTCGTGAGTCATTATTAGAATGGGCTGATCTTTTGGTTTTAAACAATAAACAGGAAAATTCTATTTTTATAGATTGTGTTGAACCGTTAATGGATAAAGCAGGATTAAAAAAAGAGGAGTTTAAAGAACGTATTGAGTTAACAAAGGCATGGTTAAAATATTTGAACGATAAGAATAAAGATATTTCCCAGCTAAAATCATTCATCAATAAAGGTGTTAATCCAAATCTCACCAATGATTATGGCAAGACTGTGCTGTATGAGGCAGCTTCTGATGGCAACACGGATATGGCGCAATGCTTAGTGGGGCACGGCGCGGATGTCAACGCTAAGGATAATTATGGCATTACTGCGCTGCATCGGGATGCTTATGCTAACAAATGGGATATAATACGGTTATTAGTAGAGAAGGGTGTTGATAATATCAACGCTAAGGAGGATATGTTTGGCAGGACTGTGCTGCATATGGTAGCTTCTGATGGCAAAACGGATATGGCGCAGTGGCGCGGATGTTAACGCTAAGGATAATTATGGCAAGACTGTGCTGCATAAGGCAGCTTCTTCTGGCAACACGGATATGGCGCAATGCTTAGTGGGGCACGGCGCGGATGTCAACGCTAAGGATAATTCTGACATTACTGTGCTGCAAGAGGTAGCTTCTGATGGCAACAGGGATATGGCGCGGTGGTTAGTGGAGCACGGCGTGGATGTCAACGCTAAGGATAATTCTGGCATTACTGCCCTGCATCGGGCTGCTAATGCTAAAAAATGGGATATAGTACGGTTATTAGTAGAGAAGGGCGCCGATATCAACGCTAAGGGTACTGCTGGCAAGACTGTGCTGCATGTGGCAACTTTTAATAACCAGTTGGATTTGGTGCAACGGTTAGTGAAGCACGGCGCGGATGTCAACGCTAAGAATAATCGTGGCGAAATTGCAAAAGATTACACTTATGATGAAGTTATAAGAGATTTTTTGGAGGAGGCAAAACAATCGCAAATATCTGCAGTGACGCCACGTTTTTTTCAAGTGCAATCACTAGAATCTGGCCAAAGTAGCGAATCTGTTCCATCGGAAAAACCCAAACCAACAAAATGAAGCGTTGATCATTTTTTATTTGTAGGGGTTCCTTTTAGGCCATTGGTAAATGTCTTAATTCACACGGGTGACTGGTGCATATTAGATTACACCTCCATGAGAAATTTTAGACGAATGTAGTATGCAATTTATACGCTTAGTGGCTGTAAAAATAAAAAATTGGTTAAAAAACCAAATGGCGTTGCTTTACCTGTTGACTGAGACTTTCTAATGGGTGACCCCTAAGGCTCTCGCATCCTCGCTTCTCTTACCGTATCCCCAAAGGTCATTTGTTGATCATCCTCCTTAGCTAACAGGATCTGATTATTCTCTTAAAATAACAAAATGTAAACTGTTTAGTAAACGGAAAATTTTATTATGCTTTGTACGAGACAAAAAATAAAAAGGGAAACCTATAAATCAGAATAACTCGCTGATATTTAAAAGATTTCATATAATCTTTTTGTCTAGAAAAGGTGTAAATATGAAGTATATCAGCGAGTTGCGAGAGATATTAGGTGAAGAACTCAATTGGCACAAGTCCTGAATTGATTGTTTTGCGCAAATGTTATTGGCTTTATTCACGGTGAGAAGTATTAATTTAAGCGAAATTGCAGTGGCGATGCAAAACGAGGTTCTCATTGAATCGCGTTATAAACGTGTGAAGCGTTTCTTTTCAAGTTTTGAATTTGATTTTACTTGCATTTCACGATGGATATATTCTTTATTTTTTTCTAAAACCCAGCCTGTCTACCTAGCTATTGATAGAACGAATTGGTATTGGGGAAAATCGAAAATTAATATTTTTATGCTGTCAGTTTGGTATGAAGGCATTGCTATTTCTTTATTCTGGACGTTGTTAAATAAAGCCGGTAATATAACAGCCAAAGAACAGATTTCCTTACTATCAAGGTTTATCAATACCTTTGGCAAGGAACAGATTCAAGGCATTTTGGCGGATAGAGAATTCCCTAACTGCCTGGTTAACAGAAGAAAATATCCCGTTTTACATGCGGATTAAAGGAAATATGGATGTGTGCATTGGCCAAAAAAAATTTAAAACTTCAGCCCAATTATTTGCTCATCTAGCCCCCTCTCAACATCACGTATTTGGCATGCGAGTGCACGTGTTTGGGCAACCACTTTATTTGGCCAATTCTAAAAACTCACTCAATGAGTTAATGATTGTAGTGACTAATAAACATCCAAAGAATGCCATTGCATGTTACTTGCAACGCTGGGAAATCGGCGTGTCCAGGTTAAGGATGCTGCATCTAGTCGGTGAAAGTCCGACCGAGGAAAAAGACTCAAGCCTCGTAGCGCGAGAGCCAGACGATGGAGCCCTCCGACAACATAATCAGAAAGGGATAAGCGCAATACACCAGGCTGTTACAGACTATTAAATGTACTCGATGATTTTAATCGTGAAGGTCTCGCTATTGAGGTTGACATGTCTTTACCGGCAGAGCGCGTTGTAAGAACGCTTAATCAAATCATTGAATGGCGAGGCAAACCGAAACAAATACGCTGTGATAACGGACCTGAATATGTGAGTAAGTTATTGGAACAATGGGCTCATAAAAATCAGATACAGTTAATTTTTATCCAACCAGGAAACCCTCAACAAAATGCTTATATTGAACGGTATAATCGTACGGTTAGATATGATTGGTTAAGCCAATATTTATTTGAAAATATTGCTCAGGTACAACTACATGCGACACAATGGTTATGGACCTACAACAATAAACGTCCAAATACTGCTATTGGAGGGATTACTCCAAGGCAAAAATTGGCACTAGTTGCCTAATACTCTACTTTTAACTTCAGTTAAAAATGGGGGGTTACCGGAAAATTCTCATAATTGGTCCCTGAGCGTTATTTACTTGGCGTTTCTTCCTAATGGTCTATTTGATTAAGCCTATGATAACTATCATTGCATATTATTTAAATTTTGATATAGCATGAGATATTAGACAATAAAATATGTGGATAATAAGACATCCACCAAGTAAGAAATAAGAGAATCTATCTCGAACGTATATCGATAACGGATTATAATATGCAATCAAATTTATACCAATATTGATAGTAATCGTTAAAAAGAAAAAGAGGAATGTGTATTTTTTATGCTCGTTTAATAACATTGCAAAAAATGCGAAGATGAGCGCATAAACAATCCCTATAAAACTTAAGTAATATAAAGCAATAGGCCACCATCCTCTTAGATCTACATTTGAATATCGAACCACAAATGAGATAAGAACACTAATGATGAAACTATAAAAAATTAAAAATAAATCATTCCAAAATTCACCTTTTTTATTATGTTTTCCAGGCATCTTTTTTATAAATGGAGAACTCTTATTTGACCATACGGATATTGACCAAATTAGAGGAAAGGTGAATAAAATATCGAAAACAGTAATTACACCAGAAAAAGTATTTAACAATAAAAATAGCGTGTAAAATCCAAACAAGTATAAGGAAAGTGAATTTATATTCTTAAATAAATTCAATACCGATTTATTCATAATAGGTTCGCAAAGAAAATAATCATTTTCGGCTTAACAACATTTCATTATTTAACTACAATAGCCATCCCAAAATATACGATAGTGTCG
>NZ_JBAQZB010000117.1:0-3423 GCF_049790535.1 Legionella sp. | reverse complement strand
GCGAAGCATTGTACACTTATAGATAATTTTCTTCATTCATCATAAGCAGACGGAACAATTTGTCATTATTTGTGAAACCCCATTGCATTTTGTATGCACCAAAATAATTTAAAACTCGCAACTTTATTAAAAATAATATCAGCCTGAATTTTTACATGTATCTCAAATGGAAAAAAACCTTATAATATTATGCACTAAATAATTTTAATGTTTTTAAGTCGATTGTCTGTTCCATTACTCTCCAAAAACTGTTTTTTATTTGACAAATTAAATGTTAATAACTAATCTTGAATTGTGCAACGCACCATAAAAGGAGAAACAATGAAAAACATTTATCAAAAAAATTTTAGTAATATGGCATTTCCTTTGCAAAAATTAATGGAGTTAAATGTTAGAACTATGCAAAGCATGTCCTATATAAAACCTGATGATTTACTAAAAATGAAAAAACCAGAGGATCTCTTTGAAAAAAATCTGGGTACATTTATTCAAAATACACATATGGCACTGAACTATATAAAAGATACATTTAGTATTTTAGAAAATCATTGGTTAAATGTTTCTCAAAATACTGAAAAAAATGCAATAAATGTGGTTCATAAAGCTTCTTCGGTAGCTAAAAAAACAATAAAAAAGAGTGCGTCCTCCGCTAAGAATATGACAAACAAAGTTGCTGCAAGCGTCAAATCAAACATAAAAAAATCTGTAAAAGCTGCTTCAAAAGAAAGTTCTAAAGCAAAAACTGGCGCAAAAAAAATCATTAAAACAATGAAACCAGTCACTCATCATAGCAAACCTAATGTTCAACAGGGTTCAAAAAATGGAGTGAAAAGGAGTACTGATAAACTTCATGCCAAAGCTAAAGATGATGGTAATTTCAAGTCTAGAGCAGCGAATATGCAAGGAACAAGTTCCATTAAAGATCTTGGCTTACTTTATAAGGGAACAAATAGCTCCAATAGATAATGAAATAAATCTAAAGTTAAGCCGTAGGAGCAGATAATCTCTTACGGCTATATAATTATTTAAAGTATATGGATAACTTGAAATGCTTACGGCAAGTAGAAACATAACGATTATTTTCACCTATTAACACTTGGGCACCATCTGAAATCACTTCACCATCATCATTTATTCGTAAGTTCATCGTCGCTTTGCGGCCACAGTGGCAAATGGTTTTGGTTTCCACTAGCTCATCTGCCCAAGCTAATAGATAATGACTTCCTTCGAATAATTCCCCTTTAAAATCAGTTCTTAAACCATAGGCTAAAACAGGTATTTCTAATTGATCGGTTATGTCAGTAAGTTGATAAACTTGCTCACGATTTAGGAATTGCGCTTCATCTATTAAAATACAAGAATAGGACTGAGATTGCTCACATACTTTTTGATAAAGATTATCATTTGCTTGAAAAATGCATGCTGATTGAGACAATCCAATGCGAGAATGAATAGTACCTGGTTTATAACGGGTGTCAATTGCAGGGGTAAACAATAAAGTTTGCATTCCCCTTTCTCGGTAGTTATGGCTTGATTGTAAAAGTATTGTACTTTTGCCAGCATTCATTGCAGCAAAATAAAAATAAAGTTTTGCCATATAAATTAAAAGTAATTGAAGTTTACACTAGTCTACCATATTGAATTCCATATGTTTACCTGAGCGATGGGCCATAGATCGATTTAAATGATTTCATTTGGAGATAAGTCACAATCTTATGACCATATTGAGAATAGAGCAGGAAAACAGCCTATGAAATTACAAAGTAGCTTAATTGTCCCATACTTTTTTATGCTCTCAAGAATTGCAAATAATCCGATGGCATGGATGATATCGATTAATGATGGATTTATCTTTGATGCAGGGCACGCCCCATACGATATTTAGGTAGGCCGGTGCGATCCCATATGTTCCTGCTGATAAAAACTAACTCTAACTATGAATCGAAAAAAATGAGAGCAAGGTTTCTTTAATTTTATACTTCAATGGAGTATAATTCTGCTATGATTATAAAAGAAACATCAATTTTTACAAAAATAATCTGGATGCCATGCCAGACGAGAAATATCGTCAATTACAGGAAGAGCTGATTAAAAACCCGGAGCTTGGAAAAATTATTAAAGGCACCAGAGGCACCAGAGGCACCAGAGGCATAAGAGGCATAAGAGGCATAAGAGGCATAAGAGGCATAAGAAAAGTCCGGTGGAATACGCCAGAAAAGGGTAAGCGTGGTGGGATAAGAGTTATTTATTATTGGATAACGCCAGAGGACCAAATCTATATGCTTTACGCATACCCTTAAAGCAAAACAAGAAAAATTAAATCAGTACTTTAAAAACAGTTGTAAAAGAGGAGTTACACCATGAATAAACAATCATTTGATGAGCTCATTGAAAGTGTTCGTGAAGCAGGGAAAATACATCGTTGTGAAAAAAAAGCAGCGCGAGTATTTTCATTTAATCCACTTGATGTAAAGAAAATAAGAGAAAAAACAGGATTGTCTCAAAGTGAGTTTTCAACGCTGGTACATGTAAGCCTAAGAACACTGCAAAACTGGGAGCAAGGGCGAAGAACGCCAACTGGACCAGCATTGGCCTTACTCACCATCATTAAAAATGACCCTAAGCACGCGATTGAAGCACTACACTAATGGTGCTAGTTGATGCAGAATTAATTCGTGACCTGTCAGGGTTGGGTGATGCAGCTCAACAAGAATTTGAAAATTTTATGTACAGAAAAAAAGAGGCACTAGCTGAACTTAGAGTGTTACTTGAGAAAAAAATGGGTTGTCAGCTAGGTTGCCTTTAAATGTTTAAAGCAATTCTAATCTTAATTTGTAAATTCTTCGGTCAAAGCTGACAACAATGTAGGATATTCAAAATTAAATTGATGAGCCAAAAGTCGTTGTGGAAAAACAGATTGCCCTGATAATAAAAGTTCTTCACCCATTTGCCCGAACAATACGTGAACTAACCATGCAGGTAAACGAAGAAAAGTAGGTTTTTTTAGCACTTCTACCAAAGTTTGATTAAATATTTTTTGTGATAAACATTCAGGCGCTACTAGATTTACAGGGCCAGTAATTTGGGGATGAGAAATTAAAAATAAGATACTCTTGACCAGATCAACATGGTGTATCCAAGATAGCGGTTGTTTTCCTGTACCAATTACAGCACTCATTCCATATTGTGCAGGAAGCTCTAGTTTTTTTAACATGCCTTGCCCACGTTTCAAAACTACGCCAAATCGCATTAATGTAACGGGTATATTAACCTCTGTTCCTCGTAATGCAGCTTGTTCCCATTGATTCACTAGCTGGCTTGCAAAACTTGTCTTTGCATGATTATTTTCTTTGCTTTGTTCCGTAAATGATTCATTCTTATTAGGTAAATTTTTCTGCAATCCATAAATACCGATGGCACTGG